>NZ_AJQY01000016.1:0-30283 GCF_000296875.1 Streptococcus sp. GMD1S
ACGGACCTGAGCTTTTCAACTCTTTCTATTATACCTACTTTTTTACCTTTGTCAAGAACTTTTTTTCCTCTTTATCAAAATTCTGAAAAGATAAGGGAAAGAGCCAGTTAAACTGACTCCTTCTATTTATCTTGCCAATTAGTCGCGCGTTCCTCTCCCCACCAGTAAGGGATCAATTCAGCAACCTTAATTGTTTTTCTTGTTTCGTAGTCCATCATGAACTCTGCTTCTTTATTTTCAGCATTCAATTCTAAGAGAAATTCTCTGCAAGCGCCACAGGGCATGCCTGATCCTTCGCCGTAGGGAGGTTTATCTCGAAAGGCGAGGATTTTCTTAACTTTAGTTTGTCCTGAAAATTGATACATATTGAAGAGAGCTGCTCGTTCTGCACAGAGATGAAAAACGCCACAAGTGCCCTCCATACAAAATCCTGTGAAGATCTGACCATCTTCTGCTTCTACCGCAGCAACAACATGGTTAGCATAAACAAAGTCAGAAACTTCATGGGGATTGAATAAGGTTCGTGCTTCTTCATACATTTTTTCCCATGTATCCATCGGAAGTCCTTTTTATTTAGAAATCTCTTTGAGCATATTATCAATATGCTGGATAGATTTCTCACGACCTAATAGGTAAATCGTATCTGGAAGTTCTGGTCCATGCATTTCACCTGATACTGCAATACGAATCGGCATGAAGAGGTTTTTCCCTTTAATACCTGTTTCTTTTTGAACTGCTTTGATTTGTGGGAAGATGTTTTCTGTTACAAATTCTTCATCTGTCATTGCTTCTAGCTTCGCTTTGAAGGCTTCTAGAACAACAGGAACGGTTTCTCCTGCCATGACCTCGCGCTCAGCGTCTGTCAACTCTGGGAAATCTGAGAAGAAAAGATCTGTCAGTGGAACAATCTCGTCTACTGATTTCATCTGTGGCTTGTAGAGTTCTACCATTTTCTCTGATTTGTCAGTCAAACGCCCTGCTTCTTCTAGGAAAGGTTTTGCCATTTCAAAGATAGTAGCAAGTTCTGCTCTCTTGATGTAGTCATTGCTCATCCAGTCCAGTTTCTTCTGATCAAAGGCAGCTGGAGACTTGCTGAGGCGGTTTTCGTCAAAGAGTTTAATCAATTCCTCACGAGAGAAAATTTCATCTTCGCCACCTGGATTCCAACCAAGAAGGGCGATAAAGTTAAAGACAGCTTCTGGAAGATAGCCTTTCTTACGATAGTCCTCAATAAATTGAAGGGTGTTGGTGTCACGTTTAGACAATTTTTTCCCTGTTTCAGAGTTGATAATCAAAGTCATGTGACCGAACTCTGGAACTTCCCAACCAAGAGCCTCATAAACCATAAGCTGTTTGGGTGTGTTGGCAATGTGGTCATCTCCACGGATAACATGAGAGATTTGCATATCGTGATCATCAATAACAACGGCAAAGTTGTAAGTCGGGTATCCGTCTTTCTTTTGAATCACCCAGTCACCACCGATATTGCCACCTTCAAACTCGATATCACCTTTGACCATATCATGCCACTTGTAGATACCAGACTCATTGACAGCCAAACGAACAGTTGGGATGATACCAACTGCTTCACGTTCTGCGATGTAAGCTGCTTTTTCTTCTTCGCTCATGCCAAGATATTCATTGATGTAACGTGGTGTTTCGCCAGCTGCTTCTTGGCGTTCGCGTTCAGCTGCCAACTCTTCTTCTGTAACGTATGATTTGTAGGCTTTTCCTTCAGCTAGCAATTGGTCGATGTATTTTTGATAGAGTTCCAAACGCTCTGATTGACGGTAGTTTTCATGAGTTTCTGGGCTCTCATCCCAGTCAATCCCCAACCATCGAAGATTTTCAAGCTGTGAGCGTTCTCCATCCTCAACATGGCGTTTACGGTCAGTATCTTCGATACGAATGATAAAAGTTCCACCATGATGACGTGCGTAAAGGTAGTTAAACAATGCTGTACGGGCATTTCCGATGTGTAGTAGTCCTGTTGGACTTGGTGCGTAGCGTACGCGGATATCTTTTGACATAGTTTCTCCTATAAAGTCTCTAGGCGTCTGCCTTTTTGCTTTCTATATTATATCACAAGTCTCGCCTGAGTCCAATGTCTACGAATAAAGAGAGTAAAAAGAGTGGGCAAGCCACTCTTTTCTTCTATTATAGACGTGCGTTAAGCTCTTTGCTCAATTCTTCAAATCCTGGTTTTCCAAGAAGGGCAAACATGTTGCGTTTGTAAGCTTCAACACCTGGTTGGTCAAATGGGTTAATGGCATTCAAGTAACCTGAAAGGGCAATTGCCAATTCGAAGAAGTAGATAGTGTAACCAAGAGTGAAGGCATCTTGCTCAGGAAGAGTTACGTACATGTTTGGCACATCACCGTCAGTGTGGGCAAGAAGAACACCGTCAGTTGCTTTTTTGTTTACAAAGTCAACGTCTTTTCCTTGAAGGTAACCAAGTCCATCAAGGTCTTCTTCCAAAGTAGGAATGATCACGTTCTTACGTGGTTTGTCAACACGGACAACTGTTTCAAACATGATACGAGTTCCCTCTTGGATAAATTGACCCAATGAGTGCAAGTCAGTTGAGAAGTTAGCTGAAGTTGGGTAAATACCTTTTTGGTCTTTCCCTTCTGACTCACCAGCCAATTGTTTCCACCATTCTGAAAAGTACTGAAGTGATGGCTCATAGTTTACCAAGATTTCAGTAGCGTAGCCTTTACGGTAAAGGATGTTACGAACTGCTGCGTATTGGTAAGCTTCATTTTCAGCAATCTTGTCTGAAGTGTAGTCTTTACGAGCTGCGTTTGCACCTTCCATAAGAGCTTTGATGTCTGCACCTGATGCTGCGATTGGAAGCAAACCAACTGCTGTCAATACTGAGAAACGTCCACCGATGTCATCTGGAACCACAAATGTTTCCCAACCGTTGGCATCTGCTTCAACCTTAACAGCACCTTTTTGGCGGTCAGTTGTAGCGTAGATACGTTTGTTAGCTTCTTCTTGACCGTATTTCTTAACCAAGAGTTCTTTGAAGACACGGAAAGCAATCGCTGGTTCTGTTGTTGTACCTGATTTAGAAATCACATTTACTGAGAAGTCTTTGTCAGCTACGTACTCTACCAAGTCAGCAAGGTAAGTAGATGAGATTGAGTTTCCAGCGTAAAGGATTTGTGGAGCTTTGCGTTCTTCTTTTGTTTGCAAGTTAGCAAAGTGGTGGTTCAAGAAGTCGATGGCGGCTTTGGCACCAAGGTAAGATCCACCGATACCGATTACAACCAAGACATCGCTGTCTGCTTTGATTTGTTCAGCAGCTTTCAAGATGCGGTCAAATTCTTCGCGGTCGTAGTTTTCAGGAAGGTCCAACCAACCTAAAAAGTCGCTACCAGCACCAGTTCCTTTGCGGATCAATTCGTCTGCTGCAGTTACCTGTGCTTGCATGTATTCCACTTCATGTGGGGCAACAAATTTGTCTAAAACTTTTGAATAATCAAATTTAATATGTGACATGATAATCCTCCAAAATTTCTTCTTTTCTATCATAACGCTTACCTTCGATTTTTTCAAGCTTTTTTATTGAATTTGCCCAATTTTTATCAGAATTCAAACGTTTGCGTAAATTTGCTAAAATATAAAAAATCTGAAAGGGCGAATAAAAACGGCTAGAGATTCTAACCGTTACAATTCATTTAATAAATACTCAAATAGTTCTAAATTGCCGTCTTCTTCATTGACCAGAAATTCTGGATGCCACTGCAAGCCGATGATACGATGCTCGTCGATAGACTCAATCGCTTCGATGGTCTGGTCTCTTGGATCAATAGCAGTTACACGGAAATTAGGTGCCAGATCTTTGATACTTTGACGATGGACTGAGTTAACCTGACTTTCTTTGCCAAACAACTTAGCCACCACACTCCCTTCTACTGTCTCAATAGTATGAGAGGTCCCAAAAGGCAAGCCTTGCCAGTGACCTTCAATTTCTTGGTAGAGAGTGCCACCAAAAGCAACATTGACCAGCTGAACTCCGCGACAGATTGCCATAATTGGTTTATTCTGACGGAGCGCTTCTTTCAAGAGAGCTAGTTCAAACTCATCGCGTACAAGGTTGTAATCATCGCTCTCAATGGTCTTTTTCTCTCCATAAAACTGAGGATGGACGTTTTGCCCACCTGTCAAGATGAGTTTGTCAATCATTTCTACATAATCGCGAACAATGGACTCATCCCCTACAGGAATTACTAAAGGAAGACCTCCGACTTGACGAATGCTCTCTGCAAATTTACAGGATACAGATGAGTGGATGTTTTTCCCTTCTGCATCTACAGGACATAGATTTGCAGCAACTCCTACAACCGTTCTAGCCATGATGTGTCTCCTTTCGATTTTCTTGCGACAGTCTTATCTTATCACTCCAACCCTTTCCTGTCTAATATGTTTTTTAAAAGACCGTGATAAGTATTTTTTATGGATAAGAAAAAGCTGCCCAAAAGGACAACTTTTTTCTTATTCAAATACAAATTGATTGTGATAGAGTTCTGAGTAGAAACCGCCGAGTTTGAGCAACTCGTGATGATTCCCACGTTCAATGACCTCTCCATCTTTGAGGACAATAATCTGATCGGCATTGAGGATGGTCTTGAGACGATGGGCAATGACAAAACTGGTTCGTCCTGCTACAACTGCCTCCATGGCATGTTGAATCTTGCTTTCTGTTACGGTATCGACATTGGAAGTCGCTTCATCTAAGATTAGGACTTGAGGATCTGTCATCAAGGTCCGAGCGATGGAAATCAATTGTTTCTGCCCAGTCGAGAAGATATTCTGCTCATCATCAATAAGGGTATCATACTTATCAGGCAGGCTTTCAATGTAGTCATGAATATGAGTTGCCTTGGCAGCTGCTTCGACCATTTCCTGACTGGCATCTGGTACACCGAAGCGGATATTGTCTCGGATTGTCCCACTAAACAAGACCGAATCCTGCAAGACAATCCCGACCTTGCTCCGCAGGCTATCCAAGTCATAGTCACGGATGTCTTTTCCATCAAAGGAAATGCTACCTGCATCCACATCGTAGAAACGATTGATGAGGTTCATGATGGTTGTTTTTCCCGAACCAGTCGGACCGACAACTGCTATCATCTGCCCCTTAGGAGCTGAAATGCTGACATCTTTTAAAATCGGCTTGTCTGGCACATAAGAGAAATCAATGTGACTGATTTCAACGCCTTCTCGCAATTCCGTAAAGGCAGGCGCATTTTGCGGACGAATCTCTTCTTCTGCATCGAACATTTCTTGGATACGATCCGCCCCAGTAAAGGCCAACTGGAGGCTCCCCCAACTCGCAGCCACCTGGATAATCGGCTGGTAGTACTGCTGAGAAAATTGGGTAAACATGACGATCAAACCTAGGGCTGTCGTTGTTTCGATACTTGGATCGTTCAGCAAGACCGCAGAACCTGCAAAAATAACGATGGCCGTATTGACCAAGCTCATCCCATTCATAACAGGAAAGAGGATGCCTGAGAACATTCTCCCTTTAAAGGTTGCCTTGCGCACGCGCTCATTTTGCTCCACAAAGCCTGCTACGATGTCGTCTTGAATTCCTTGTACGATAACAGCTTTCTGTCCAGAAATACTCTCATCCATGTAGGCGTTGAGTTTCCCAACCTCTTTTTGCTGGAGATTGGTGTACTTGCGGGCCATCTTCACGATGAAAACCAACATGAGAAAGGCCACTGGGGTGCTGGCTACTGTTATCAGGGCTAGCGTCACATTTCTTGAAAACATGACAAAAATCAAACCGATGTAAAGAGCAATATTGCTCATGACCTGAACTAGGCTTTCATTGAAGGCTTGAAGGATGTTATCCAAGTCACTCGTGAAGCGAGAAAGGATGTCGCCATCCTGATGGCGGTCAAAGAAAGAAACCGTCAAACGAGAGAGTTTGCCAAAGAGGCCCTTACGCATCTCATTTGTTGACTCAGCAATCACACGGGTCATCAAGGTCATGTAAATCAAACTGGATACCACTAGGGCGAGAACAACCAGAGCTAGATTCAGCATCAGAGCTGACAAACTCTGCCAGGCTAGTTCGGAAGTTCCATTTTGATAAGCCAGAACTAGGTTAGCGAGCTCCGTCACTGCTTGACCTGAAAAAACTGGAAAGAGGGCTTGGGCAATCGTCGCAACTGCAACCATCAGAACCACAATGACAAAGGAGAACTTGTAAACTTTAAAATAATTCCAGAAAAATCGAACGGTTTTCATTTTATTCCTCCTTTCCCTTTTGTGTTTCGTAGATTTCGCGGTAGACGGCATTGTTAGCTACCAAGTCTGCATGCCGTCCTTCTCCAATCAAGCGTCCTTGGTCCAAGACCAAAATCTTGTCTGCATGGACGACTGAACTAATCTTTTGAGCGATGATAATGGTTGTCGTCCCTTTCAGGTCTTTATTCAAAGCTTCCTGTACGAGTCTCTCTGACTTAGCATCCAAGGCTGAAGTCGAATCGTCAAAAATCAGGATACGGGGATTGCTGACAATCCCACGGGCAATGGACATCCGTTGTTTTTGTCCACCAGAAAAATTGGTGCCTCGCTCTTCGACCTGACTCTCAAATTTGTTTTCCATGCGTCCGATAAATTCGCTGGCTTGGGCAATTCGTGCTGCACGTTCCATTTCTGACACGCTGGCATTGCCTTTCCCTTGACGAAGATTATCTGCAATGGTCCCACTAAAGAGAATAGCACGTTGCAAGACAATGGAAACTGTTTTACGTAAGGTTCCCTCGCTGACGTCTCGAATATCCTTGCCACCAATCTTAATAGATCCCTCCTGTGGATCAAACAGTCGTGGAATTAACTGAGCTAGAGTGGACTTCCCTGCTCCAGTCGCTCCAACCACACCGACCATCTGACCAGGCGCAACATCAAAGGTTACATTCTTCAGCATAGGTTCGTCATCATTGGGATAGGTGAAGGTCACATTTTCAAAAGAGAGACTTCCTTCTAACTCTTCATCTGGGAGATCTTTAAAGGTCATCGCTGGCTCGGTATCTAGAATCTCACGGATACGACGCAAAGAAATCATGGCACGGCTGACAGAATTTCCTAAAAATCCAACCATGATAATAGTAAAGATAATCTGGCTGAGATAGTTGATAAAGGAAGCAATCGAGCCCACTACAGACGGATCTGACTGAGCCATGCCTGCTACCAACCAGATAGAGAGAAAGACCGCTCCATAGCCGACTAGCATCATAACGGGTTCTATAACTGAGAAGGCATAACCGATATAAAGATTTTGGCCGAGAAGTTCATCAGAAACCTCGGTAAATTTGTCAAATTGTGCTTTTTCTTGTACAAAGGATTTGACTACGCGCACACCACGTAGATTTTCCTTAGCGATAGCATTGATCCGTTCAAGAAGGGTTTGAAATTTGGCAAATCGTGGCCCCATCATCCCCATCATGATGGCAGTTAGTGCAAAGATTAGGAGCACCATGAGGACAATCACCCACCAAAGCGACGGAAGAGTGTGAACCGCCAAGATAAAGGAACCGATAAAGAGAAGAGGGAGACGGAAAAGAATTTGAAAAGCCATCATCACCACGTTCTGAATTTGGTTGATATCATTGGTCATACGGACGACAAGGTTACCCGCATTGAATTGCTCGATATTGGCATAAGAAAAAGTCTGGATCTTGCGAAAAGCGTCTTCACGAAGGTCCGAAGACACTCCTTGAGCAATGTAGGCTGCAAGCGTTACATTGACCCCACCTGCAACCAGACCGACTAGGGCTACTCCTATCAACCAAGCGCCAATACTATAAATAGCCTCATTTTGTCCGGCCAACAAAGCCTCTAACACCTCTTGCAAATAGCGCGGTTGCAAGAGCGAACTCGCAACCATCAAGCCTGTCATCATTAAGGATGCCAAGGCTTGCCATTTATAGGTTTTTATTTTTTTAATGAGCATATTTCCTCCTAATAAAATAGATAAAGGGAGCGACATCCTGCGTCAGCTCCTTCTCATTCGTTCATATTGATGCTATTCTAGCAAAAAAGAGACATCTTGTCAAAGAAGTCTCCTTATTATAAATTAGTGCGCTTTCATCTACAGGTGATGCATGAAAAGGCTTTTTATGGTAAAATGAAAGGAAGAACTCTTACAAGGAGGAAAAGATGAAGAAACAAACCATCGCTGTCTTGGGTCCTGGTTCTTGGGGAACTGCCCTTTCGCAGGTCCTAAACGACAATGGACACGAGGTTCGAATTTGGGGAAATATTTCTGACCAAATTGATGAAATCAATAACCAACATACAAACAAACGCTACTTCAAAGATATCCTACTCGACGAAAAAATCAAAGCCTATCATGACTTGGAAGAAACACTCAAGGATGTGGATGCTGTTTTATTTGTAGTCCCAACAAAAGTAACGAGACTGGTTGCCCAACAAGTAGCAAAGGTGCTCAATCACAAGGTTGTCATCATGCATGCCTCCAAAGGATTGGAACCAGATAGCCACAAACGTCTATCAACTATTCTTGAAGAGGAAATTCCAGCTGACCTTCGTAGTGAAGTCGTTGTTGTTTCAGGACCTAGCCATGCTGAGGAAACGATTGTACGCGATATTACTTTGATTACCGCAGCCTCCAAAGATCTTGAAACTGCCCAGTACGTCCAAAATCTCTTTAGCAATCACTACTTCCGTCTCTATACTAATACGGATGTTATCGGAGTTGAAACCGCTGGTGCTCTCAAAAACATCATCGCAGTTGGCGCTGGAGCACTACATGGTCTAGGATTTGGCGACAATGCCAAGGCGGCTATCATTGCCCGTGGCTTGGCTGAAATCACCCGTCTAGGGGTCGCTCTTGGAGCCAATCCTCTGACTTATAGCGGGCTTTCTGGAGTTGGGGATTTGATCGTAACGGGGACATCTGTCCACTCTCGTAACTGGAGGGCCGGTGATGCTCTCGGTCGTGGAGAATCCCTCGCAGACATCGAAGCAAACATGGGCATGGTCATCGAAGGCATTTCAACAACTCGAGCAGCTTACGAGCTGGCTCAGGAATTGGGTGTCTACATGCCAATCACACAGGCTATTTACCGAGTCATCTACGAAGGTGTCAACATCAAAGAAGCAATCACTGACATCATGAGCAATGAATTTAAAGCAGAAAACGAATGGTCGTAGACCCTTATAGAAAGGAACATCATGAAACAAAAAGTCAGAAAAGCAGTCATCCCTGCAGCTGGATTGGGAACTCGCTTCCTCCCAGCAACTAAGGCCTTGGCCAAGGAAATGTTGCCAATCGTAGACAAGCCAACTATCCAGTTTATCGTTGAAGAAGCCCTCAAATCTGGAATCGAAGACATCTTGGTTGTTACTGGTAAGTCAAAACGTTCCATCGAGGACCACTTCGATTCAAACTTCGAATTGGAATATAACCTTAAAGAAAAAGGGAAAACCGATCTTTTGAAGCTGGTTGATGAGACAACCGGCATGCGCCTGCATTTTATCCGCCAAACACATCCACGTGGTCTCGGCGATGCTGTTTTGCAAGCCAAAGCTTTCGTTGGAAATGAACCTTTTGTCGTTATGCTTGGTGATGATTTGATGGATATCACGGACGAAAAGGCTGTTCCACTTACCAAACAACTCATGGATGACTACGAGCGTACCCACGCGTCTACTATCGCTGTTATGCCAGTCCCTCACGACGAAGTCTCTGCTTACGGGGTTATTGCTCCACAAGGCGAAGGAAAAGACGGCCTTTATAGCGTTGAAACCTTCGTTGAAAAACCTGCACCAGAGGATGCTCCTAGCGACCTTGCTATCATCGGACGCTACCTCCTCACTCCTGAAATTTTCCAAATCCTCGAAAACCAAGCTCCAGGTGCAGGAAATGAAATTCAGCTGACAGATGCAATCGATACCCTCAATAAAACACAACGTGTATTTGCTCGTGAGTTCAAAGGGGCTCGTTACGATGTCGGAGATAAGTTTGGCTTTATGAAAACCTCCATCGACTACGCTCTCAAACACCCCCAAGTTAAAGATGACTTGAAAGACTACCTCATCCAACTCGGAAAAGAGTTAGCTGAGGGAGAATAGAAGAAAAACAAAGCTCTTAAATAAGGGCTTTGTTTTTTGTTGACGATTGCAACAAAAAAGCCATCTTTGCAGATGACTTATTAGCAACCGAATCGGTGCTCGCATTTAACTATCCCCCCTACACATAGGTCATTCCCTTATAGCAAAGGAAAATGGCTAGTGCGATAAAAAGTACAGTTGCTCCGATTCGCTGGCTGGTACTGTACATCCTTCTCTCCCATTTGACTGGAAAGATGACTGCTAGAAAGGCACCGCCTACTGCACCTCCGATATGGCCTGCTAGGCTGATTCCTGGAATCAGAACACTTCCAATGATATTTATCACGAAAAGTGTCAGATAGGATTGCCCCAACTGCTGAATATAGGGGTTGCGAGTTGCGTAACGCAGGACGATAATCGCAGCAAATAACCCGTAGAGAGAAGTGGATGCTCCAGCTGCGACAACTTTCGGTGTAAATGCAAACACAAAGAGATTGCCCATCATTCCTGATAAGAGATAGAGAAGGAAGAACTGCTTGGAGCCGAAAATCTCCTCAACCTGTCGTCCAAGAAAGTAGAGCGAAATCATATTGACAATGAAATGCTCCCATCCAATATGCACAAATATAGCCGAAAAAAGGCGCCAAATCTGCTCAGGGAACAGGCGAATGATCGGTCCATACATGGCTCCAAACTGAAGCAAGGTATCTGCTCGTTCAAAATTTAAACCTGTAAGAACCAACATCAAGAGAAAGACCAATGCGGTTACTAGGAGGAAGAAACTAGTCACAGGATAACGTTTATCAAAGATTTCCTTCATAGATTAGCACCTCCTGGACGGGAATATCATGGTCTTCCAAGTTAAACTCCTGAATTTGACAAGGATAAACCGTACTCAAAGTATGACCAGTAAAATGTTCTAGATAGCGGTCGTAGTATCCTCCACCATATCCGATTCGATAGCCTTCTGTCGTAAAAGCTAGCCCTGGAACATGAATCAAATCAATCTGAGACAGTTCCACCACTTCCAAGTCTCCTTGCGGTTCCAGTAAACCAAAGGAAGTTTTTACCAACTGCTGCGGATGATAGACCACAAACTCCATGCGCCCCTTGGGATAGGTTTTGGGTATCAAAACCTTCTTGCCGTCCTTCAGCGCCTGCTCAATCAGTTCTTGCGTTTGAAATTCATGAGGGAAAGAGAGATAGGTTGCGATGTTCTTAGCTTCTTGGTAAAAGGGATGATGTAAGAAACGCTCGGTTAAAGCTCGATCCATAGCCCGTTTTTGCTCCTGAGATAAAGCCTTCATTTCTTGCAAAATTTTCTTGCGTAGTTCTGCTTTCATAGACAATTCCTCTACTCTGCTGCCTTCTTTTTTAAGAAACTAGAGACTGCATCTACCCCAATGGCTATGGCTTCTTCCTTAGGACTCATCTGAGGGTGATGAAGAGCGTAGGGACTATCGATACCTAGCCAGAACATAACGCCATCTACCTTCGAAAGGAGATAACCAAAGTCCTCGCCTGTCATAGCAGGCTCGATATCAATCAACTCGATTCCATCTTTCTCTTCAAAAAAGTCCATCAGTTCACGCGCCAAGGCTGGATTGTTCTCAACAGGTAGGTAGCCTCCTTGCTTGAGTTCTACTTCGACTTCCATATCAAAGGCTGCTGCAACCCCTTCTGCGACTGTCTTGACTCTTTTTTGTACCAAGAGGCTCATTTCCTGAGTCAAGGCGCGAATGGTTCCATGCAAAAAGGCTGTGTCTGTAATGACATTATTGGTTGTTCCAGCTTGGAAAAGGCCAAAGGTCACCACCGCTCCCTCGATGGGATTGACATTGCGGCTGACAACTGACTGTACTTGGGTTACAAAGTAACTAGCAGCCACCAAGGCGTCATTGGCTTCATGCGGAAAGGCTGCATGTCCCCCTTTTCCTTTGAAACGAATCTTCACCTCACAAGTCCCTGCAAAGAGCGTATGGGTATTGGTCGCAATCTGTCCAACCTTTAGATCCGGACGAACATGGAGTCCATAAAACTGGTCTGGTAGCCAGTCTCCAAAAGCACCGTCCTCATACATGAGCATGCCACCAGCTTCATTTTCTTCAGCAGGCTGAAATAGAAAGAGCAAATTATTCTTGGGTTGTTCCTCCAGGGCGCGTTCGAGACAGCCTAAGGCAATAGTCATATGAAAATCATGGCCACAAGCATGCATGCGACCTTGGTGCTGAGAGGCGAAAGGCAGTCCTGTTTGTTCGACGATAGGCAGGCCATCAATATCTGTTCGCCAGCCAATAGTCTTCTTTGGCTGGCTTCCCTGCAAATAGACCAAAACCCCTGTTCGCCAAATACGAATTTGAACAAAATCCTTGCCCGTAGTCAATTTCTCAATCACATCCAGCAAATAAGCCTGAGTCTTGAACTCTTCCAAGCCAATCTCTGGAATCTGGTGTAAATCTCGTCTAGTCTGAATCAAATCTAACATCTATCGATCCTCCTTTTGATAGAAGAAAGAGGCTGGAAGAAGTATCCGCCTCTTTTTATTTTTACAAGGTACGAAGCGCATCCTCTAGCGCTGTTTTTTGTTGGGTTTGGGCATCAATTTCTTTGATGATACGAGCTGGAACACCTGCCACTACCACGTTTTCTGGAACATCTTGGGTAACAATAGCTCCTGCTGCAACAACTGAACCACTGCCGATTTGGACCCCTTCGATCACCACTGCATTGGCACCGATAAGAACATTATCTCCGACACGGACTGGTTCAGCGCTAGCTGGCTCAATCACACCCGCCAAAACTGCACCTGCACCAACGTGACTGTTTTTCCCAACGATAGCACGACCTCCAAGGATGGCACCCATGTCAATCATGGTTCCAGCACCGATTTCAGCACCGATATTGACAACAGCTCCCATCATGATAACAGCATTGTCACCAATTTCAACCTGGTCACGGATAATAGCACCTGGCTCGATACGAGCATTGATCGCACGTTTGTCTAGCAAAGGAACTGCAGAATTACGAGCATCTTGCTCGACAACATAATCTTGATTTTCTACCAAACCTTCAAGAAGCGGAGCAACATCCTTCCAGTCTCCGAATAAAACATTTCCTAGTTTGACAACAGAGCTAGGTACAGCAGTTGCAAGTTCTCCTTCAAAGGTTACTTTGACACTGGTTTTCTTTTCAGCATTGGCGATAAATTGGATAATTTCTTGAGCGTTCATTTTTGTAGCAGTCATAGGTGCCTCCTGGTTCGTTATAATGATACCTATTCTACCAAAAAAGGCTTCAAATTTGAAGCCTCAACTATCAAATAATCATCTTTACTGGGCTTGTTTTGCTTCCTCTACAGATAAAAAAATCATCGGAACGATAATCAACACCATAGCTAAGGCCAAAAAACCATCCATGACCATTCCCAGAAAAAGAACACTTAATAAAGCTGAAGAGAGCGGTTCGCTAGCACTCACCACTGATACAACCAGCGGGGAAACGAGTGACACAGCCTTCATAGATAGGAAGAAGGCAAAAGCTGTACCAAACACGGCAATCGTCAGACAAATCAGCACACTTACCAGATCCACTTGAAAACTTATCCGATAAATAGGGTAGAGGAAATTACTAAAGAGACCTGCCAGAATCATCCCCCAACCAACAGTCGGAACAAATCCGTAGCGCCGTGCAAAGCGTTGGGGAAGGATAACATTAAACATGACCCCTACTGCACTGAGCAAACCTGTCACTAGAGCCAAAGGTGTCATGGATAACTGGGACAAATCCCCTTTTGTAGCCATCAAAAAAACACCTAGCATGGCAATCAAAACATAGAACACAGCTGTAATAGAAGCCTTCTTCTGGTAAATGATTCGATTGTAAAACAGGATAAAAACAGGGCTGATAAATTGCAAAATGGTCGCCGTCGTCGCATTGGAATACTCAACGCAGAGATAGAAGAAAAACTGCACAGAAAAAATACCTAGAATAGCATAGGCTAAAAAAGGTAGATAATTTTTCTTATCACGCCAGATGTCCAACAAGCGGCTACGCAACTGAAAGGCAGATAGACCTAAAACCAAACCCCCCGCCACTAGTAAACGCATAGAAGTAATCCATCCAGAAGACACTGGATAATGAGTGAAAAAATACTCTCCTAAAATCCCACAAATCCCCCAGATTAGGCCTGAGAGTAGCGAATATACTGTTCCCTTAACAATCTTTTTCTGATAATGATTCATATTATTATTGTAACACGAAACCAACAAAGAAAAAAGTAGCAACAAGGAGAAATTACTAACCTTGCTACTACTCTTTCCTAACGATTAAATAGACGTGAACGTCCTGAAGAACCACTTTGAGTATTGCCACTCGAACTTGAACTTCCAGAGCTACTGCTTGAACTTGAGCTTGGAGGAGTCACTGCTGGAATGCTTCCTAGAATATTCTTCCATGCGTTCAGATAATCTGCATCGCTTCCTCCAATAGCAAAGCGATAGGTGGTCACTGGCGCGCCTTCTTTAGTCGCCCAGTAGCTCGTTACTGTTGATCCAGAAACTTCTATTTCTTTTCCATTGATGGAAACCTTGCCTGGTTTTTGTCCTGTAGATCGGAGAACTTGCGACTTGGTCACACTTGGATCCAGATTAAAGCGTTCATTCCCCCATATTCCAGGTTCAGCTTGCTGAATGGCATTGACCAAGTGGGCCATATAGTTGGCATTGCGGTAGTGACCTGCTCCTTTGGCTAGTGGTCGGTTGTCGTCGTGACCTAACCAGCCACCCAAAGTCAAGCGAGGTGTAGAAAGCATGAGCCACATATTTTCATCTTCATTGGTCGTACCAGTTTTTCCGATCCAGTCAGCACGAGCGAGGGATGGATTGATAGTCGTCAAGTCCGTCTGGAAACTCGAGGTAATCCGAGACGAGATAACATCCCGAAGGAGACTTTGCATAATGGTTGCTGTCGCTTTTGAATAAACTTGGACAGGCTCATCCTTGTGCTCGTATACCAATCGGCCATCCGTTGACTCGATCTTCGCGATCATATGTTTCTTATGGTAAACTCCATTGTTGGCCAGAGTTTGATACCCGTTGGTATGCTGGGCAACTGTAACGTCAATCCCCCCACCCATCGGTAAACTTTCAATACCATATTCTGGGATTTCGTAACCCATTTTTTCCATATAGCCTTTGACATCAACACCCTTCTCTCGAAGCGTACGATACGTCCAGTAGGCTGGGATATTCCATGAGTAGTTAAGGGCTTCTCCCAATGTCATCATGCCCGTACCAGGACTATTGACATACATGATGGGATTCCCATTTGAGAAGTTGGTAGGATAGTTTGACAAGATACTTGCACTTCCCATCAAACCTTGGTCAATAGCGATACCATAGGCCAATATAGGTTTTGTGGTTGAAGCTGGAGAACGCTTGGTATCAATAGCGTGATTGTTCTGATTTTCTTGATAATTACGACCACCAACAAATCCAAGGATAGCTCCCGTTTGGTTGTCCATGAGGACATTCCCCACCTCAGGCTGGCCTGTCGAATCATCTAGCAAATAGCCGTAGGTCGCAACCGCATTTTGCATCGCAGCATGAACATTTTTATTGATAGTTGTCGTAATCTTATATCCACCATTTTCAATTTCCTTAGCGGCTAGATCACGATAGGATTTCTGAATGGACTCATTCTTTAATTCTTGCGCAGAAACATTATCTCGTTGGACGAGGTAGTCGTACATGCGATCAGTAGCTTCTGCCAAGGTTGCATAGTAGAGATAGTCACGCGAAGTACCGCTAACACTACCTGATGGTAGGAAATCTTTCTTAAAGTCATAATCTTTGTACTTATCGTAGTCTTCCTGACTTAGAGCCCCTGTCCGGTACATATTGTAGAGGACATCCTTGGCACGCTTAATTCCCAAAGCCATGTCCTCATCACTCTTCATGCTACCATCAGATTCATAAGGAGAATAACTGATTGGACTCTGTGGCAACCCTGCGATAAAGGCAGCTTGAGGGATCGTTAAATCCGAAGCATTGACCCCAAAGATTCCTTCTGCAGCCTGCTGGGCACCTGCAATATTTTGACCTTTATGATTGCGACCAAAAGGAGCTATGTTAAGGTAGGTTGTCAAAATCTCATCCTTACCCATAGCCCGTTCTAAAGCTAGAGCATCAATAATCTCTTTAGCCTTACGAGCTAGAGTTGGAGCATCCCCCACCGCTTGCTGCTTGATGACCTGCTGGGTCAAGGTCGAACCACCACTAGACGAGCCTAGACCGACAAAGGTTCCCAAGGTCGCACGAATAACGGCCTTAGGCACAACTCCCTTGTGCTCATTGAAATGCTCGTCCTCTGTCGCAACAATGGCTTTCTTAAGGTTGTCTGAGATAGCATCTGAAGCGACTGAAGTGCGCAATAAATCGCCCTCGATCGAGGCAATGGTACTGCCGTCAGAATAAGTGATTTCTGAGATGGAGGCAATATCCTTCACTTGCTTGACCAACTCTTCTGCTTGAGGGACCTGGGCCTTGTCAAATAGAGCGACTCCATAACCCATAGCTACACCAGCGCCAAACAGTCCACCGATAAAGCCTAGGATAAAGAGAGTGTTAAAAACTATTTTAAACCCACTCAAAACTTTAGCAAAAATAGACCCAGCCTTTCTAACTTTGTCAGAAGAGGCCCCCTTTTTACCGGTTTTCTTATTAGCCAGTTTTTCTGCTAGTCTTTTCTTCCATTTTACAATTCGTTGCATTAGCTGCTGGAAAAAATGCAGCATTTTTGTTTTTAATTCATTAATTCTTTCTTTCATGAATGTCCTCGCTTTCTCTATTATACCATAAAAGGGAAACTTTCAATAAAATAGCCACTTTCTTCCCTATTCCACTAGGCTATTAATCAAGTTTGTGATACAATAGGTAGAAACAATATTTTATAAAGGAGAAAAGACACATGCACATTTTTGATGAGCTAAAAGAGCGTGGTTTGATTTTTCAAACGACTGATGAAGAAGCTTTGCGTAAAGCCCTAGAAGAAGGTCAAGTCTCTTATTATACTGGCTACGATCCAACTGCTGACAGCCTTCACCTAGGTCACCTTGTCGCAATCTTGACAAGTCGTCGTTTGCAACTAGCAGGTCACAAACCTTATGCGCTCGTTGGCGGTGCTACAGGTCTCATCGGAGATCCGTCCTTCAAAGATGCTGAGCGTAGTCTCCAAACAAAAGACACAGTAGAGGGCTGGGTCAAGTCTATCCAAGGACAACTTTCTCGTTTTCTTGACTTTGAAAATGGGGAAAATAAAGCTGTCATGGTCAACAACTACGACTGGTTTGGCAGCATCAGCTTCATTGACTTCCTCCGTGACGTCGGAAAATACTTCACTGTCAACTACATGATGAGTAAGGAGTCTGTGAAGAAACGGATCGAGACAGGGATTTCTTACACTGAGTTTGCTTACCAAATCATGCAAGGTTACGACTTCTTTGTCCTTAACCAAGAGCACAACGTAACCCTACAAATCGGTGGTTCTGACCAGTGGGGAAATATGACAGCTGGTACCGAATTGCTTCGTCGTAAGGCTGACAAGACTGGTCACGTGATCACTGTTCCACTCATCACAGACGCAACTGGTAAGAAATTTGGTAAATCAGAAGGAAACGCAGTTTGGCTTAACCCTGAAAAGACTTCTCCATACGAAATGTACCAATTCTGGATGAATGTCATGGATGCCGACGCTGTTCGTTTCTTAAAAATCTTTACCTTCTTGTCACTGGACGAGATTGAAGACATCCGCAAAGAGTTTGAAGCGGCTCCACACGAACGCTTGGCACAAAAAGTCCTCGCTCGTGAAGTCGTGACTCTTGTTCACGGAGAAGAAGCTTACAAAGAAGCCCTTAACATCACTGAGCAACTCTTTGCCGGAAACATCAAAAACCTTTCTGTCAAAGAACTCAAACAAGGACTTCGTGGAGTGCCAAACTACCAAGTAAAAGCAGACGAAAACCACAATATCGTGGAACTCCTCGTGTCATCTGGTGTGGTGAATTCAAAACGCCAAGCCCGTGAAGACGTCCAAAACGGAGCTATCTACGTCAACGGCGACCGTATCCAAGACCTTGACTATGTCTTGAGTGACGCAGATAAGTTAGAAAACGAACTCACTGTTATCCGCCGCGGGAAGAAGAAATACTTTGTGTTGACTTACTAAATTGTTAAACATTTACCTATAAACAAAGGAGTTACCCTCGAGAAAGGTAACTCCTTTTTGCTGTGAATAGTCCCCACCTATCCCTTAATAGACAGGCTACGCAGGACTATGCGTAAGGTTGTTAGATTATGTAGGATAGAGAGGTTTGAAGGACTGAGCCAATTAAACAAGCCAAAGCCAATCAAACTACTATTTACGACAACGGTATCTTGAATATTCTTCTTGATGAGTGTTTGCAAAGATGATGATAGCCAATCCAACTCTTGGAAGAAATCCAAACGATTATCTAACAATAAGATATCGCTCATCTGCTTAGAAATATCTGCACTCTCATTCATCACCACACCGATATCTGATAGGGTTAGAGCCGCTGAGTCATTCAATCCATCTCCAACCATCAAAATCGTGTGACCTGCTTTCTGCAGTTCCTCTACTAACTCAAATTTCCCATCAGGTTTCAAGTCTGTATAGACCTGATCAAAGGGCAAATCTTTGACTAATTCCTCTGTCCTAACCAAGGTGTCCCCTGTTGCCAGAATCAATTTTTTCCCTTGTGCCTTAAGTTTCTCCAAGGCTGCTTTTGCTTCTTTTCTCAAAGGAGTATGAATGCAGAACATTCCAATCAATTCATTCTGATAAGCCAAGAATAAGAGATTGTAGTGACTCTTGTACTCTTCAATTAAAGCATTTTGTTCTGAACTGATATGAATCTGCTCATCCTGCATCAAGACATAATTCCCAATAAGAACTGGTTGGCCATCTATATGAGATTTGATCCCCTTGCTTGCAATATATTGGAGTTTCCCATGCATTTCCTCATGTTCAATTCCCTCTATCTCAGCTTGCTTGACGATGGCATTAGCAATAGGATGATAAATGTGTTCCTCAAGACAGGCACTGATTCTGAGAATATCTTCCTCACTATAGTCCCCAAAAGGTAACACCTTTTCAACTATAGGATAACTAGTTGTGATTGTTCCCGTCTTATCAAACAAGAAAGTATCAACTTCCAGATATTTCTCCAGAACATCCCCATCCTTAATCACCATTTCACGGTTCAACCCCTCCTTGATAGCTGTCAAATAAGCTACAGGAGTAGAGATTTTCAAAGCGCAGGAGAAATCGACTAATAGGAAAGAAATAGCCTTAGAAAAAGAACCTGTTAATAGGTAAGTTAGCCCAGCCCCCAAGAAATTATATTTGACGACCTTATCCGCCATCTTGATGAAATAGCGTTGTTTCGTTTTCTTGTTTTCTTCAGATTTCTTCATTAACTCAATCAGTTGTAAAATCCGGCTGTTCATCTGATTATCGGTTACACGAATGCGTAACTCTCCAGTTTCTAATACTGTATTTGCACAAACCAAATCAGACTCTCTTTTTTCAACTGGAAAACTCTCTCCCGTCAAGGAACTTTCGTTGACCATACCTAAACCTGAAACTACTTGTCCATCAAACAGAATTTCATTTCCTTGAGATAGGACCAAGACATCTCCTATTTGAACATCGGAACTCTTGATACTAACAACCGTATCGCCCTGTACTAAGAATACGTCGCTCTCTTTTGCAAGAAGGCTTTGTTCTAAATCTGTTGCAGTTTTTTTCAAAGACCACTGATCTAAATGATTCCCCAAATCAAGCATAAACATGATATTGCTAGCTGTCTTGGATTGGTTCATAAACAAGGACAATAAAATCGCCGAACAGTCCAAGACTTCCATCGTTAGTTCCTTACGCGCTAGTGTTTGATAGGCTTCTCTAATATAACCCAAAGCCTGATAACAAGTCCATATATAGCGAATAGGATACGGCACAAAACTACGAAAAAGTACACGCTTAATCGCTGCACCTGAAACAATAGAATAAGCACTCTCTTCTCTACGAATGGGAAGAGTCATCAACTCAGAAACTTTCCCTTTATCAATTCTTTTTAAAAAGGCTTCTGCATTATCTAATACAGAAAAGCCTTCTTTTATGCGTAGAGTAAAGTGCTGTTGATCCATGTAAAACTGGATAGACTCAATCCCCTTTTCATCTCTCGCCAAGGAACGAAGATAGTCTTGAATATCCAAGGTGAGTGAAAAAGAAGATGATAGTCGGATATGTTGGTATCCTCTATGTAGCACTTTAAAAGACATATTATTCTCCTATAAGGCTATCTAATTGCTCTTCTTTTTTCTCTTGCTCGTACAAATATTTGGCATCTTGCAAGACATCGTCTCCATGTTGTTTCACAACAGAAACAGATGCATCTAGCCCGTCTTTCAACTTGTAAGCCTTAGCCAAAGCTTTAGAATAACCTTTTTTAGCTTCCTTACTTGCCAAGATTTTCAAACCAAGGGTACCAAATGCGACACCACCCAAAAAGAGTGATGATTTTTTCGCAACTTTTGCAACGGTTAATACTTCTTTTAACATACTTATTTCCTCCTTATCATTATTATATAGAAATTTAGATATAAAAGCAATTTTATTCTATAAATTGGAGAATTAGTTTTATTTCTACTGAATCTCCCATCTACTTATTTCTAAAGTTGCTTTCATTTGCCTCTTTTGATACACTTAAACTATGAATACAAACCTCAAACCCAAACTTCAGCGTTTTGCTTCTGCGACTGCCTTTTCCTGCCCTATCTGCCAAGAAAATCTGGCCTTGGTAGAGTCTAGCCTCAAGTGTAGCAACCGCCATTCTTTTGATCTGGCAAAATTCGGCTATGTCAACTTGGCTCCGCAAATCAAGCAATCTGCCAACTACGACAAGGAAAACTTCCAAAACCGCCAGCAAATTCTTGAAGCTGGTTTTTATCAGGCTATTTTAGAAGGTATCTCGGACTTACTAACAACTAATCCATCCGCAAAAACAGTCTTGGATATCGGTTGTGGCGAAGGTTTCTACTCTCGTAAACTCCAAGAAAGTCACTCTGACAAAACCTTTTACGCCTTTGATATTTCAAAAGATTCCGTTCAAATCGCTGCCAAGAGCGAACCAAACTGGGCGGTCAACTGGTTTGTCGGCGACCTGGCTCGTCTTCCTATAAAAGACGCCAGCATGGATATCCTGCTTGATATCTTCTCGCCTGCCAACTATGGGGAATTCCGTCGCGTTTTATCCAAAGACGGTATTTTGATCAAGGTCATCCCAACTGAAAATCACCTCAAAGAAATCCGTCAAATGGTGCAGGACCAGCTGACAAAGAAGGATTATTCCAACCAAGATATCAAAGAACATTTCCAGGAACATTTCAGCATCCAATCTAGTCAGATTGCTTCCTTAACAAAACCTATCTCGGCTGAGCAACGCCAAGCCCTGCTTGCCATGACGCCCTTACTCTTTCACGTTGACCATACCAAGATTGACTGGAGCCAACTGACAGAGATTACCATTGAAGCAGAGATTCTAGTTGGGAAAGTACGGTAAACAAATCTTTCAGATAAGACAAAAACCCGCACCTCTTCTTGAGGTGTGGGTTTAAATCGCGATTTTTCAACTGTCTATCCGAAAAGTGGAAAAAATTTTAACCTCTCCATTTATTTTCGATTCGAAATGACAAATTTATCAATGAATAATAAGTGAAATGAGGCAAGTGTAATCCCCAAATAGCACCCATGATAAGAGATTTCTTGATGGGTAAGTGGAAAAAGAGTACGATTCCCCATCGAGAGTGATGACAAAACCACAAATAGTATCCAAAATAAATCAGTCCATTTATATTTTGAAAAATATTTTTTCCACATAAAAACACCTTCTTTCTTCACCACAATGCTATTATAATACAAATTATAAGCGGATACAAGAAATACGAGGCCATCAACTACGAAGAATCATGAGACTGAAATACAGTAAAAAGCAGTATTTCTAAAACTTCAACGTATCTATGATTTATCTCTTTTTAGACCTGATTGGCTAAAATCCACATCATTCAAAAAAGCGAATTTCAATTGAAATTCGCTTTTTTTACAAAGTGATTAGTATAAATTTTGTATCTTAGTTCAAGTGCCAGATATCTTCGTTGTACTGAGCGATTGTACGGTCAGATGAGAAGAATCCTGCTTTGGCAATGTTAACGATGACTTTATCCAACCATGCGTCACGGTCTTCGTAGTCAGCAAGCATTTGCTCTTTGACTTTGATGTAGTCTTCCAAGTCAAGGAGAGTCATGAACCAGTCTTTGTTGATCAATTCGTTGTAAAGACGTTCCAAGCGTTCTTTCTTACCTACTGCAAGAACAGCGTCGCTCACGATGAAGTCAACCAATGGTTTGATGGCTTCACGAGCATAGAATTCGCTTGATTTGTATGCTGCTTTTGCGTAAAGGTCGATAACAGTTTCTGAATCTTCACCGAAGATGTAGATGTTTTCGTCGCCAACCAATTCAGCGATTTCCACGTTAGCTCCGTCCATAGTACCAAGAGTCAAAGCTCCGTTCAACATGAATTTCATGTTACCAGTACCTGAAGCTTCTTTAGAAGCAAGTGAGATTTGTTCTGAGATGTCACATGCTGGGATAAGGAAGCTTGCTGCAGTAACGTTGTAGTTTTCAACCATTACAACTTGCAAGTGTGGAGCTACTGCTGGATCGTTAGCAATCACTTCTGACAAGCAAAGGATCAAGTGAATGATGTCTTGAGCGATTGTGTAGGCAGGAGCTGCTTTACCACCAAAGAAGACTGTAATTGGACGAGCAGGGATGTTACCAGCCTTGATATCAAGGTATTTGTGGATGACATACAAAGCGTTCATTTGTTGGCGTTTGTACTCGTGAAGACGTTTGATTTGGATATCAAAGATAGAGTTTGTATTGATTTCCACACCTTGGTGCTCTTTCAAGTGACGAGCCAATTTACGTTTGTTGTGAGCTTTGATGCTTTCCAATTTTTCTTTGACAGCAGCCTTGTCTTCGTATGACAAGAGTTTTTCAAGTTCATCTGCTTCATGGTGCCAACCATGTCCAAGAATCTCATCCAAGTAGTGAGACAAGCTTGGGTTAGCATGCATGAGCCAACGACGGAATGTGATACCGTTTGTTTTGTTGTTGAATTTTTCTGGGTAGATGTCGTAGAAAGCTTTCAACTCTGAGTTCTTCAAGATTTCAGTGTGAAGAGCTGCAACCCCGTTTACGCTGTATCCGTAGTGGATATCCATGTGAGCCATGTGAACACGTTCGCTCTCATCGATGATTTGAACAGCTGGGTCTTTGTATTCTGCCTTCACACGACGGTCCAATTCTTCGATGATTGGTACCAAGTGAGGAACCACTTCTTCCAAGAATTCAAGAGGCCATTTTTCAAGGGCTTCAGCAAGGATTGTGTGGTTAGTGTAGGCAGTCATGCTACGTACGATTGAGATTGCTTCATCAAGCTCGATACCTCGCGCAGTCAAGAGACGGATCAATTCAGGAATCACCATTGATGGGTGAGTATCGTTGATTTGTACAACAGCGTAGTCTGCAAGGTCATGCAAGTTGCTTCCTTTTTCGATTGCTTCGTCGATGATCAATTGCGCACCGTTTGAAACCATGAAGTATTGTTGGAAGATACGGAGCAATTCACCTTGCTTGTCGCTATCGTCTGGGTAAAGGAAGAGAGTCAAGTTGCGAGCGATATCTGTCTTGTCAAAGTTGATACCATCTTCGATGATAGAAGAATCAACTGAATCCAAGTCAAACAAACGCAAGCGGTTTTTAGTAGCTGTCTTGTAACCAGGTACATCAATATCATAAAGGGTAGATGTCAATGTGAAGTGTGCAAATGGCACTTGGTAGCTACGGCTTGAGCGTACCAACCAGTTTTGCTCTGTCAACCAAGCGTTAGGAATTGTTTCTTGTTGGTTGTTTTTAAGAACTTGTTGGAAAAGACCGAAGTGGTAGTTCAATCCAACACCGTCACCATTCAAACCAAGTGTAGCGATTGAGTCGATAAAGCAGGCTGCCAAACGTCCCAAACCACCGTTACCAAGTGATGGTTCCAATTCTACTTCTTCGATTTCGATCAACTCTTTACCTGCAGCAGCAAGTTCTTTTTTCACATCGTCGTAAAGACCAAGGTTAATCAAGTTGTTTGACAAGAGTTTACCGATCAAGAACTCAGCTGAGATGTAGTAAACTTTTTTCTTACCAGTGTTGACTGGTTTTTGGCTGCTAGCAAGCTTGCTGTAGTTAAGAAGAGCAAGGTAAAGCTCTTCATTGCTACATTCTGCAATGGTTTTATTGTAACGCTTTTGTACAAATTCGTTTAATGGTAACATGTTTATGTGTCTCCTGATATTGTCTTATTTCTTTAATTCTACCAAATTTTCATTGATTCGGCGATAAATTGTAGTCAAGTCAAGCAAAGTTTCTTCAACCGCTGGTGTGAGTTGGTCTGCTGTCATACGCCATGACCAGTTTCCGCCAAGAGTAGACGGGAAGTTCATACGAGCTGACTCATCTAGTTCTAGCAAGTCTTGCATGGTTGCAATAGCCATGAAGCTAACGGATGAAAATACTGTACGAAGCATAGCGTGTGGCACTGTTTCGTATTCTTTACGGTTAGTGTAGCGAGCCATGTACTCACGTGTCGCATCATCGATTTCATTACGGTACCAACCAAGGACCGTATTGTTGTCGTGTGTTCCTGTGTACATAACAGAGTTGGCAGGTGCCAAGTGCGGGCTATCGATACTTTCATCTTCTGGGTTGAAGGCGAATTGAAGAATCTTCATTCCTGGGAAGCCAGTGCGTTCACGCAACTCGATCACTCCATCTGTCATGAAACCAAGGTCTTCTGCGATGATGTTTAGCTCACCAAGCTCTTCCTTAACGGCTGCGAAGAGTTTGTACCCTGGACCTTTCACCCATTTACCAGGTGCTGCTGTATCGGAACCAGCAGGAATTTCCCAGTAAGATTCGAAACCGCGGAAGTGGTCGATACGAACGATATCGTAGATTTTGAAGCTTTCACGCAAACGTTCAATCCACCATTTGTAACCGTCTTTGTCCATTGCTTCCCAGTCATAGATTGGGTTGCCCCAAAGCTGACCAGTTGCAGAAAACTCATCTGGTGGGCATCCTGCAATGCAAGTTGCTTTACCATTGGCATCTGTCTTGAAGAGGTGTGGATTTGCCCACATGTCGCTTGAATCTTCCGCTACGTAGATAGGCATGTCCCCAACGATTTCGATGTGGTTATCGTTAGCGTAAGCTTTCAATTTCAACCATTGTTGGAAGAAGAAGTATTGAGTCACACGGTGGTAAACCAACTTGTCTGCCAATTTCTCACGGTAGCTTTCAAGCGCTGAAGCTTTACGGGCACGAGCATCTGCATCTGGCCATTCTGTCCAAGCAAGATTGTCAAAATGCTCTTTGATCGCCATATACTCAGCAAAGAGTTCAAGCCATGATTGGTTGTCTTTAGCAAACTTCTCAAAATCTTTGACATCTCCCACTTCCAAGAAGCGTTTAACTGCTTTTTCTAAAAGCGGACGACGTGCGTAGTAAATCTTCGCATAATCAACTTCAGATGCATCGCTACCAAAGTCAACACCTTTAAGATCACTGGCTTCGAGCAAGCCTTGCTCTACCAAGATATCAAGGTCGATAAAATGCGTATTTCCAGCAAAGGCCGAGAATGATTGGTATGGAGAATCTCCATAGCTTGTTGTCCCGAGAGGGAGGATTTGCCAGTAACGTTGCTTCGTACGAACCAAGAAATCAACGAAATCATAGGCAGTTTGGCCAAATGATCCAATCCCGTATGCTCCTGGCAGAGAAGAGATGTGCATCAACACACCACTTTGACGTTTTTTCATAATAGCACCTCATGTGTTTGTTATAAAACGTTGCGCAATTAAGGCGCAAACGTTTGCGTTAATTTAAGTATAACGCATTTCAAAAACAAATGCAAGCGTTTTTAAAAAATTTTTTTGAATTATTTTAATCAAACAAAACTTGTTGCCACTGATATTTTATGAAATAAGCGAAAAAATTTTAAAGATTTTCTGATTTAAGATAATTCATTCCCAATATCTGCTCTATTTTCTGAAAAACCGAGCCGAATTTACGCAATCGTTTTCCTAATATATTTTCAATTCAAAAAAAACAAACATTTTAAGTTCTTTCCTATATATGGGCTTTAACAAATGTTTGAAACCTTAAAATTTTTTTAAAAAATTTCCTAAAAACGCTTGCAACCGTTTTCTGTTTGTGCTATACTAAGTTCGTAAAAGAAAACGTTTGCGTTTTCTCATTAAATTATTTTTGTTATTCTTTAGGAGGAATACACTATGTCATCTAAATTCATGAAGAGCGCTGCTGTGCTCGGAACTGCTACTCTTGCTAGCTTACTTTTGGTAGCTTGCGGAAGCAAAACTGCTGATAAAGCAGCTGATACTAGCTCATCTGAAGCAAAAGAAATCACTTTCTACGTTGAAGACCAATACAAAGCCTACGCTGAAAAAGTTGCTGCAGCTTATGAAAAAGAATCAGGTACAAAAGTTAACATCAAATCAGGTGACCAACTTGGTGGACTTGACAAACTTTCACTTGACAACCAATCAGGTCAAGCTGCTGACGTTATGATGGCTCCATACGACCGTGTAGGTAGCCTTGGTACTGACGGACAACTTTCAGAAGTTACTTTGAGCGACGGCGCTAAAACAGATGATAAAACTAAATCTCTTGTAACAGCTGCTGACGGTAAAGTTTACGGTGCTCCTGCCGTTATCGAGTCACTTGTTATGTACTACAACAAAGACTTGCTTAAAGAAGCTCCAAAAACTTTTGCTGAATTAGAAGAACTTGCTAAAGACAGCAAATACGCTTTCGCTGGTGAAGATGGCAAAACTACTGCATTCCTAGCTGACTGGACAAACTTCTACTACGCATACGGACTCCTTGCTGGTAACGGTGGTTACGTATTCGGACAAAACGGTAAAGACGCTAAAGACATCGGTCTTGCAAACGACGGTTCTATCACTGGTGTCAACTACGCTAAATCTTGGTATGAAAAATGGCCTAAAGGTATGCAAGATACTGAAGGTGCTGCAAACTTGATCCAAACTCAATTCCAAGAAGGTAAAACAGCTGCTATCATCGATGGACCTTGGAAAGCTCAAGCATTCAAAGATGCTAAAGTAAACTACGGTGTTGCTACTATTCCAACTCTTCCAAATGGTAAAGAATACACACCATTCGGTGGTGGTAAAGCTTGGATCATCCCATCAAGCACTAAGAACCTTGAAGCTGCACAAAAATTTGTAGACTTCCTTGTTTCAACTGAACAACAAAAAGCATTCTACGATGCAACTAACGAAATCCCAGCTAACACTGAAGCTCGTTCATACGCTGAAGGTAAAAACGATGAGTTGACAACAGCTGTTATCAAACAGTTCAAGAACGCTCAACCAATGCCAAACATTTCTCAAATGTCAGCTGTTTGGGATCCAGCTAAAACAATGCTCTTTGACGCTGTAAGTGGTAAAAAAGATGCTAAGACAGCTGCTAACGATGCTGTAACATTGATCAAAGAAACAATCAAACAAAAATTTGGTGAATAATTGAATTCGTTACAAGGGGGGAGAATACAAATCCCCCTTTGATTTTATAAATTTACGAATGATTGCAGTTGCCTATCTAGTGATTGGAGACAAACTTCAATCTCGTATCCTATGAAAGGAGTATTCATGGAAAACCAACAACCTAGCAAAGCAGCCTTGCTTTCAGTGATTCCTGGGTTAGGACAGATTTACAATAAACAAAAGGCCAAAGGTTTTATCTTCCTTGGTGTAACTATCGTATTTGTTCTTTATTTCCTAGCACTTGCAGCCCCTGAATTGCACAATTTGATCACTCTTGGTGACAAGCCAGGTCGTGATAATTCCCTCTTTATGCTGATTCGTGGTGCCTTCCATTTAATCTTTGTAGTCGTTTATGTGCTCTTTTATTTCTCAAATATTAAAGATGCACATACAATCGCAAAACGTATTAACAATGGAATTCCTGTCCCACGTACTTTTAAAGATATGATCAAAGGTATTTATGAGAATGGTTTCCCTTACCTCTTGATCATCCCATCTTACGTCGCTATGACATTTGCGATTATCTTCCCAGTTATCGTAACCTTGATGATTGCCTTTACCAACTATGACTTCCAACACTTGCCACCAAACAAATTGTTGGACTGGGTTGGTTTGACTAACTTTACAAACATCTGGAGCTTAAGTACCTTCCGTTCAGCCTTCGGTGCGGTTCTTTCTTGGACCATCATCTGGGCCTTGTCTGCTTCTACTTTGCAGATTGTGATTGGTATCTTCACTGCTATCATTGCTAACCAACCATTTATCAAAGGAAAACGTATCTTTGGTGTTATTTTCCTTCTTCCTTGGGCTGTTCCAGCCTTCATCACTATCTTGACATTCTCAAACATGTTTAACGATAGTGTCGGAGCGATCAACACTCAAGTATTGCCTATCTTGGCTAAGGTTCTTCCTTTCCTTGACGGTGCTCTTATCCCTTGGAAAACAGACCCAACTTGGACGAAGATTGCCTTGATTATGATGCAAGGTTGGCTAGGATTCCCATACATCTACGTTTTGACTTTGGGTATCTTGCAGTCAATTCCTAACGACCTCTACGAAGCGGCTTATATCGATGGTGCCAATGCTTGGCAAAAATTCCGCAACATCACTTTCCCTATGATTTTGGCTGTTGCAGCACCAACATTGATCAGCCAATACACCTTCAACTTTAACAACTTCTCTATCATGTACCTCTTCAACGGCGGAGGTCCTGGTAGCGTTGGTGGTGGAGCCGGTTCAACTGATATCTTGATCTCATGGATTTATCGCTTGACAACAGGTACATCTCCTCAATACTCTATGGCGGCAGCTGTTACCTTGATCATCTCTATCATTGTCATCTCTATCTCTATGATCGCATTCAAGAAACTACACGCATTTGATATGGAGGACGTCTAAGATGAATAACTCAATCAAACTCAAACGTAGACTGACTCAAACCCTCACTTACCTCTACTTGATTGGTCTTTCAATCGTGATTATCTATCCACTTTTGATTACTATTATGTCAGCCTTCAAGACTGGTAACGTCGTAGCTTTTAAACTAGATGCTAACGTCGACTTTAGCTTTGCCAACTTCCAAGGGCTCTTCACTGAAACCTTGTACGGCACTTGGTACCTCAACACTTTGATTATCGCCTTGATTACAATGGCTGTTCAAACAAGTATCATCGTACTTGCTGGTTATGCCTACAGCCGTTACAACTTCTTGGCTCGTAAACAAAGTTTGGTCTTCTTCTTGATTATCCAAATGGTGCCAACTATGGCCGCTTTGACAGCCTTCTTCGTTATGGCCCTTATGTTGAATGCCCTTAACCAAAGCTGGTTCCTCATCTTCCTATATGTCGGTGGTGGTATCCCGATGAATGCTTGGTTGATGAAAGGCTACTTCGACACAGTACCGATGTCTCTTGATGAATCAGCAAAACTAGATGGTGCAGGACACTTCCGTCGCTTCTGGCAAATTGTTCTCCCACTCGTTCGCCCAATGGTTGCAGTACAAGCGCTCTGGGCCTTCATGGGACCTTTCGGAGACTATATCCTCTCTAGTTTCTTGCTTCGTGAGAAAGAATACTTTACAGTTGCCGTTGGTCTACAGACCTTTGTCAGCAATGTGAAAAACTTGAAGATTGCCTACTTCTCAGCAGGTGCTATCCTCATCGCCCTTCCAATCTGTATTCTCTTCTTCTTCCTACAAAAGAACTTTGTTTCAGGACTTACAAGTGGTGGCGACAAGGGATAATTTATCCCCGCCACCCTTTTTCATTTTATACTCTTCGAAAATCAAATTCAAACCACGTCAGCTTCGCCTTGCCGTAGATATATGTAACTGACTTCGTCAGTCTTATCTACAACCTCAAAGCAGTGCTTTGAGCAACCTGCGGCTAGCTTCCTAGTTTGCTCTTT
>NZ_AJQY01000017.1:0-29482 GCF_000296875.1 Streptococcus sp. GMD1S
AAGACATTTGGGGTGCCTTAGGCTGAGATGATACCCATTGAACCTGATACAGTTAATACTGGCGAAGGGAAATGTGAAAAGGTTTTTTTCGTATGTTGAAAAGAACTGTCTAATCTTGTAAGGTAAACTCTAATTCTCTTTTGTAATTGGAGTTTTTTTGTTTATCAAAAGAGGATAGGCTTGACGGCAAGCCTTTTGGTAGCTCACCTTGAATGCCCCACTTTTCTTTAAAAAAGGAGTTTTTTATGTTGAAAAAATGGCAGTTAAAAGATGTTATCTTACTTGCTTTCTTGTCTATCTTTTTTGGTGGCGTTTTTGTGGGTTCAGGCTATCTGTTTGATATCCTCACTCTGATCTTGGCCCCTCTTGGTTTGCAGGCCTTTGCCAATGAGATCCTTTTTGGTCTCTGGTGTATGGCTGCGCCCATTGCGGCTATCTTTGTTCCAAGAATTGGAAGCGCAACGATTGGAGAAGTGCTCGCTGCGCTTGCTGAAGTCCTTTATGGTAGCCAATTCGGTCTAGGTGCTCTTTTGTCCGGCTTGGTTCAAGGGTTGGGAAGTGAATTTGGTTTTATTGTGACCAAGAATCGTTATGAAAGTTGGCTCTCTCTAACTGCTAATAGTATTGGGATTACTCTTTTTAGCTTTGTCTATGAATACATTAAATTAGGTTACTATGCCTTCTCCCTTCCTTTTGTCCTTTCCTTGCTGGTGGTGCGTTTTATTTCCGTCTTTTTCTTCTGTACCATCTTGGTTCGTGCCATTGTCAAACTCTATCATCAGTTTGCAGCTGGAGGAAAGGCATAGATGGGCTTGAAATTACGGGAGATTCAGTCCCCAATCTTCTCAGAGCCAATTGATTTTACTTTTCATGCGCAAGCCTTTACCTTGTTAGTTGGGAGCAGTGGTTCAGGAAAATCCAGCCTCTTTCAAGTCATTGCCCAAGTCAGTTCTCTTCCCTATAGTGGTCAAGTCCTGATAGATGGGAGCGAAGTCAGTCAGCTTTCTATCGTCGAACGTGTCCAGACAGTTGGCATTCTCTTTCAAAATCCCAATCATCAATTTACTATGGAGAACTTGTTTGAGGAATTGATTTTTACCTTGGAGAATATCGGCCATCCTGTTCAAGAGATTGATTCTAAAATAGCAGAGGTGGTTCGGCAATGTCGTTGCGAGCCAATCTTGCACCGTCCCATTCATCACCTATCAGGTGGGGAAAAGCAAAAGGCTGCGCTAGCTGTCCTCTTTGCCATGAATCCTAGGGTCTATCTCTTGGATGAGCCCTTTGCTTCCATTGACCGCAAGAGCAGAATCGAGATATTGGAGATTCTAAAAGAGTTGGTTCTTGATGGGAAGACAGTCATCCTGTGCGACCATGATTTATCAGACTATGAAGTCTATATCGACCATATGGTGGAGCTAAGAGACGGCCAGTTAAGGGAGGTGTTTCAAATCCCTTACTCTGAGATGACACAGGTTGCTTCAAAGGAAGTTGCTTCTAGTTCAGAACTATTCCATTTGGATCGTGTGACTTGTGAGCTGGATCATCGCCCCCTCTTTTCGCTTGCGGATTTTACTATCTACCAAGGAATTTCCTGTATCTTGGGTGACAATGGTGTCGGGAAATCAACCCTCTTTCGCTCTATTCTTCAATTTCAAAAGTATAAGGGGCGAATTACTTGGAAGGGGAAAGTCCTGAAAAAGAAAAAGAGTTTGTATCGTGATCTGACCGGTGTTGTTCAGGAAGCTGAGAAGCAGTTTATCCGAGTCAGTCTGAGAGAGGAACTGCAATTAGATAGTCCAGACTCGGAAAGAAATCAGCGGATTGTCCAAGCTTTACGATATTTTAATCTGGAGCAGGCGCTTGAGAAGAGTCCCTATCAATTAAGTGGTGGCCAACAAAAGATTCTTCAGCTTTTGACCATCTTGACCAGCAAGGCTTCTGTGATCTTGCTAGATGAACCTTTTGCAGGTTTGGATGATAGAGCCTGCGACTACTTTTGTCAGTGGATGTTGGAGGAGAGCAATCAAGGAAGAAGTTTTTTGATTATTAGCCATCGTTTAGATCCCTTGATCTCTGTGGTTGATTATTGGATTGAGATGACTAGTGAGGGGCTCAGTCATCTCCAAGACGTGACCATCAGCAAACCTCTCCCATTTCTGAACAATGATACTCTAGGGGAGGTGAGGTAGTATGATCAAAGTAGCAACCAAGACACCAGTTATCAGCCTCTTCTTTCTAATTTTATCCTTGGAAACATCCTTCATTCCTTCGATTGCTCTTAATCTTTCTGTAGTCGCATTTTGCATACTCTTTTTGCTCTATCACCGTCGATTTAAAATGTTGGCTTGGATGCTTGTGCTCGCCATTTTGCCATCCTTTGCTAACTACTGGGCAGTCCAGTTACATGGGGATGCTTCGCAGGCAGTGATACTTGGAACGAGGGCTTTTGTGACGGTTTGTATCGGTCTTGTCTTTGTTTCCTCTATTTCCCTAAAAGAGCTTCTTTTGTACTTAGCTCAAAAGGGGTTATCACGGTCTTGGGCTTATGCCTTGATTGTGGTATTTAATTCCTTTCCCCTTATTCAGCAGGAGATCAAGTCCCTCAAAGAAGCTTGCTTATTGCGTGGTCAAGAACTGCATGTTTGGTCTCCCCTGATTTACAGTAAGGTTCTGATGACGGTTTTTAGGTGGCGCCATCTTTACCTGAGAGCTTTGTCTGCACATGGATATGATGAGCATGCACAGTTGGAGAATCGCTATCGGACTTTTTATATTTCTAAAAAAACAAAATTAATCTACCTGCTGTTCTTTTTATTGCTTCAAACCAGTTTATTTCTATAAAGGAGTTATTATGGAATTTACAGATATTGCGATGGAATTATCCAAGGAAGCTTGGCAGGCTTCTTTTCATCATCCCTTTATTTTACAATTACAAGAGGGAAATTTAGAACCTTCTATTTTCCGCTATTATTTAATTCAGGATGCTTATTACCTGAAGTCTTTTTCAGAAGCCTATCACCTCTTGGCTGATAAGACTTCAAACGAGGAAATGAAAAGACTCTTGAAACAAAATGCCCAGAGTCTAGTGGAGGGTGAGTTGTTTATCCGCCAACAATTTTTCATGGAATTAGGAATCAGCGACCAGGAAATGGAGCAACATCCAATCGCTCCAACCTGTTATCATTACATTTCTCATATTTATCGCCAGTTTGCAGAGCAAAACTTGGGCATTGCTTTTGCTAGTTTGCTTCCATGTCCTTGGTTATACCATGATTTGGGCAAGGCACTTAATCGCAAACCATCCCCGAATCCTCTTTATCAACAGTGGATTGAAACCTATATCACCGATGAGTTAGAACAGCAGATTAAAGAGGAAGAAGCGCTGGTTAATCAGCTCTATCGAGAAAGCGACGAGACGGACAAACAAAAAATGCTAGAGGCCTTCCACCGAAGTGTCCACATGGAAGCCAAGTTTTGGGAGATGGCTTACCAACATCAAACCTGGACGAGTGATTTGCAGTCCTTAGAAAAAGAGAAGAAATAGAAAATGAGAAACCACCAACTACAAGTTCACAAATTAACCATTTTATCCATGATGATTGCTCTTGACGTAGTACTTACACCCATCTTTCGAATTGAAGGAATGGCACCAATGTCCAGTGTAGTCAACATCCTAGCAGGGATCTTGATGGGACCTGTTTATGCCTTGATCATGGCTACAGCCACAGCCTTTATCCGTATGACAACTCAAGGGATTCCACCTTTAGCTCTTACAGGAGCAACTTTCGGAGCCCTCCTTGCAGGTCTCTTTTATAAGTATGGTCGAAAATTTCACTATTCTGCTCTAGGAGAAATCTTGGGAACAGGTATTATTGGTTCTATTGTTTCCTATCCTGTTATGGTTCTCTTTACGGGATCTGCGGCCAAGCTCAGTTGGTTTATCTACACTCCTCGATTTTTCGGAGCAACCTTGATTGGTACAGCGATTTCCTTTATTGCCTTTCGATTTTTAATCAAGCAGGAATTCTTTAAAAAAGTGCAAGGATATTTTTTCAGTGAAAGGATAGACTGATGCAGAAATTGACAAATCCTTTCCCTCTAGCAACCAGTTCCTTAATTCACTGCATCACCAATGAGATTTCTTGTGAGATGCTGGCTAATGGTATTTTGGCTCTGGGATGCAAACCTGTCATGGCAGATGACCCTCGTGAGGTTCTTGATTTTACTAAGCAAAGTCAGGCTCTCTTCATCAATCTGGGGCATTTGTCAGCCGAGAAGGAGAAAGCAATCCGTATGGCAGCTACTTATGCAAACCAAGCTTCTCTCCCAATGGTAGTAGATGCGGTTGGTGTATCAGCGTCATCCGTTCGTAAGACCTTAGTCAGAGATCTTTTAGAATACAAGCCCACAGTCCTTAAAGGAAATATGTCGGAAATCCGAAGTCTTGTTGGTTTAAAGCACCACGGAGTTGGAGTTGATGCTAGTACTAAAGATCAAGAAACTGAGGAACTGCTTCAAGTCTTGAAAGACTGGTGTCAGCTTTATCCTGGTATGTCTTTCTTAGTCACTGGCCCCAAGGACCTCATTGTTTCGGAGAATCAGGTTGCAATATTGGGAAATGGCTGTGACGAATTAGACTGGATAACAGGGACAGGAGACCTGGTTGGAGCCTTGACAGCCGTTTTTCTCAGCCAAGGAAAGACTGCCTTTGAAGCTTCTTGCCTAGCAGTTTCTTATCTCAATATCTCTGCTGAGAGAATACTTGTTCAAGGAATGGGATTGGAAGATTTCCGCTTTCAAACTCTCAATCAGCTCTCTCTCCTAAAGAGAGACGAAAATTGGCTAGAAGCCATCAAAGGAGACTTTTATGAATAGAAAAGTACTTAAACTGTATCTAGTAACCAATCGCTACCAAGATTCCTTGGAAAATTTTCTTGAAAAAGTCGAGGCGGCCTGCCGTTCAGGTGTTACCATCATCCAACTACGAGAAAAAAATCTCACCACCAACCAATACTATCAGCTGGCAAAACAAGTCAAGGAAATAACAGACGCCTACCAAGTCCCCTTAATTATCGATGATCGGTTGGATATCTGTCTTGCAGTCGATGCTGCAGGTTTGCATATTGGCGACGATGAACTACCAGTTTCGGTTGCCCGCAAAGTCTTGGGTCCTGAAAAAATCCTCGGTGTCACTGCTAAAACAGTTAAAAGAGCCCTGGAAGCAGAAACATCGGGTGCGGATTACTTGGGGACAGGAGCTATTTTCCCGACAATTACCAAAGAAAATGCACCTATCACCCTGATTTCAACCTTGAAAACCATTTGCCAAACGGTCGCCATTCCAGTAGTTGCTATCGGAGGATTGACGTCAGAGAATATTGACCAACTTGCTGAAACTGGTATAGCTGGAGTAGCAGTCGTCAGGGATTTGATGCAGGCAGAAGATATAGAAGCAAAAACGCAAGCTTTTTTAACAAAGCTAGATGACATGATTTCCTAATCAAAAACTCTCTAATTCCCTTAAAGCGGGAACTAGAGAGTTTTTTCTTAATCTTTAAAGCTTGTATGGTTGACTGGTCCAGAACCATGACCGAGTTGAGGGGCGTCTTGGATGGCTTTTGTGATAAAGGCCTTGGCCTTATCGACAGCCTGATAAAGGGTTTTCCCCTTGGCTAGTTCAGCCGTAATCACAGCAGCAAAGGTACATCCAGTACCATGGGTGTGACAAGTTTGAATTCTTGGACTTTCCCAGACAAATTGTTCCTCTTTGGTAAAGAGGAAATCCTTAGCACCGCCTTCGAGATGGCCACCTTTGATTACCACAGACTGAGGACCAAATTCTTTTAAAATCAGGCGACCGGCACGTTGCATGTCTTCTGGATTATGAATTGAGAAACCAACAATTTCTTCTGCCTCAGGAAGATTGGGGGTGATGATGGTAGCAAGGGGAAGCAGGTTTGTTTTTAGGTAGCTTCTCGCACTAGTATCTATCAGAGTATCACCGCTTGTTGCGACCATAACAGGGTCAAGCACGTAGGGGCAGTCCAGTTTTTTAAGATAGGGTTGGATAATCTCCATGATTTCAGTAGTTGCCAACATACCAGTTTTTACAGCCTGGGGCTTGATATCCGAAAAGACACTCTCCAATTGAGCTTCCAACATTTGGTTGGAGACGTGCTCGATTAATTGAACGCCTCTGGTATTTTGAGCGACAAGGCTGGTCACAACGGCCATTCCATAGACATCTCTCGCTTGGAATGACTTCAAATCAGCCATAATGCCAGCACCGCCACTAGGGTCAGTTCCAGCAATGGTTAGAGCAACGGGTAAATAAGTCATCTAAAACCTCCCAACCAACTGAAGTTTGTATTCTTAAGAACAAGCTAGTCTATTTCAGGAAGGAAATAGAAGACCAGATAGTCCTCATCATCATTTCCACTTCCATCAGCTAGCATTACCTAGATTGAGTCAAAGGGATCTAACAGTCGTTAATCTCAGCTTTACGCACCCCTAGTGGTTGTTTTCTTTTTTCTTCAGTATAGCATATTTTTATAGTTTATATAGTAAAATTTGACTGCAAATCTCTCGTTATGTACTTAAAATTCTATTTTTCGAAAAAATAATAAAAATTATAGTTGACAAATGTAGATTTTCGGAGTATACTAACAACTGTAATCGACAAATGTAGATTTAGGAGGTGTGATTATGCAGATTTCAGATGCAGAATGGCAGGTCATGAAGATTATTTGGATGCAGGGGGAACAGACCAGCACGGATTTGATTAGGGTTCTGGCAGAGCGGTTTGACTGGTCCAAGTCGACCATTCAGACTCTTTTGGCTCGTTTAGTAGAGAAAGGGTGCCTGACTAGGAAAAAAGAGGGCAAGTCCTTTGTTTATTCAGCCCTTTTGACTCTGGATCAAAGTCGAGACTTGCTTGTCCAAGATATCAAAGACAAGGTTTGTTCTCGTAGGATGAAGAACTTGTTGGCTGATTTGATTGTGGAATGTGATTTCACTTTGGCTGACTTGGAAGACTTAGAAGCTGTGATTTCTGAGAAAAAAGCTAGCGCAGTTACTGAAGTAAAATGTAATTGTATGTAAAGGAGACGCCATGTTAAATAGTATTGTAACCATTATTTGTATTACCCTTATCGCGTTTATCTTGTTTTGGTTTTTCAAAAAGCCTGAAAAATCTGGACAAAAGGCCCAGCAAAAAAAGGGTTACCAAGAGATTCGAGTGGAAGTCAAAGGGGGCTATACGCCTGAGTTGATTATTCTTAAGAAATCAGTGCCAGCCCGTATCGTCTTTGACCGTAAGGACCCTTCACCTTGTTTGGATCAGATTGTCTTTCCAGATTTTGGTGTACATGCGGACCTGCCAATGGGTGAAGAGTATGTAGTGGAAATCACGCCTGTGCAGGCTGGAGAGTATGGTTTCTCTTGTGGCATGAATATGATGCACGGCAAGATGATTGTAGAATAGGAGAATGATATGACTGAAATTGTAAAAGCAAGTCTTGAAAATGGCGTTCAAAAAATCCGTATCACGGCAGACAAAGGCTATCATCCAGCCCATATTCAGCTTCAAAAAGGGATTCCAGCTGAGATTACCTTTCATCGAGCAACTCCTTCAAACTGTTACAAGGAAATTCTGTTTGAAGAAGAAGGCATTTTGGAACCAATCGGCGTAGATGAGGAGAAAGTCATTCGTTTTACACCTCAAGAATTAGGTCAACATGAATTTTCTTGTGGTATGAAGATGCAAAAGGGGAGTTATACCGTAGTTGAGAAGACTCGAAAATCTCTATCACTTTTACAGCGTTTTTGGATTACTAGTATCTTTACTGTGCCTCTTGTGATTCTCATGATTGGTATGTCGACAGGAGGAATTAGTCACCAAGTCATGCGTTGGGGAACTTTTTTAGCCACAACACCGATTATGCTAGTAGCAGGTGGCCCTTATATCCAAAGTGCTTGGGCTAGTTTTAAAAAGCACAATGCCAACATGGATACCTTGGTTGCTCTGGGAACCCTAGTGGCCTATTTCTATAGCTTAGTTGCCCTCTTCGCTGGTCTCCCCGTTTACTTTGAAAGTGCTGCATTTATCTTCTTCTTCGTTCTTATGGGAGCCGTTTTTGAGGAGAAAATGCGGAAAAATACTTCCCAAGCTGTGGAGAAATTACTTGACTTGCAGGCTAAAACTGCAGAAGTCTTGCGTGAGGATAACTATGTTCAAGTCCCCTTGGAGCAAGTAAAGGTAGGTGATCTGATTCGAGTACGTCCTGGTGAAAAGATTGCGGTTGATGGTGTTGTAGTCGAAGGCGTGTCCAGCATTGATGAATCTATGGTGACAGGTGAGAGCCTGCCAGTGGATAAAACAGTTGGAGATACTGTCATTGGCTCCACCATCAATAACAGCGGAACGCTTGTTTTTAGGGCAGAAAAAGTTGGTTCAGAGACTGTCTTGGCACAGATTGTAGACTTTGTGAAGAAAGCTCAGACCAGCCGAGCGCCAATTCAAGATTTGACGGATAAAATTTCAGGGATTTTTGTCCCAGCAGTTGTCATTTTAGCGATTCTAACTTTTTGGATTTGGTTTGTCTTGCTTGAGGCTAGCTTTGTGTCTTCTCTTCTTTATGGGGTGGCAGTTTTGATTATCGCCTGCCCTTGTGCCCTAGGTCTCGCAACACCAACGGCTCTCATGGTGGGAACAGGACGGAGCGCCAAGATGGGCGTTCTCCTCAAAAATGGAACCGTCTTACAGGAAATCCAGAAAGTCCAAACTCTCGTCTTTGATAAGACAGGGACTTTGACAGAAGGAAAACCAGTGGTCACTGATATCATTGGCGACGAGACAGAAGTACTTGGCTTAGCCGCCTCTTTGGAAGAAGCCTCTCAACACCCATTGGCTCAATCTATTGTCAAGCGAGCGACTGAAGCAGGACTTGAACTTCAACCTGTAGAAAATTTCCAAGCCCTACACGGAAAAGGTGTTTCAGGGCAAATCAATGGAAAACAAGTTTTGCTTGGAAATGCTAAAATGCTGGATGGCATGGATATTTCTAGCATTTATCAAGAAAAACTAGAAGAACTAGAAAAAGAAGCTAAGACAGTTGTGTTCTTGGCTGTTGACAATGAAATTAAAGGCTTGCTTGCTCTGCAAGATATTCCCAAGGATAATGCCAAGCTCGCCATCAGTCAGCTGAAAAAACGTGGCCTCCAAACAGTTATGCTGACAGGAGATAATGCTGGAGTGGCGCGAGCTATTGCAGGTCAGATCGGCATTGAGGAGGTTATTGCAGGTGTCTTGCCAGAAGAAAAAGCCCATGAAATCCATAAACTACAATCAGCTGGAAAAGTAGCCTTTGTTGGTGATGGTATCAATGACGCTCCTGCCCTCAGCGTAGCAGATGTGGGGATTGCTATGGGAGCTGGAACAGATATTGCCATCGAGTCAGCAGATTTGGTGTTGACAACTAATAACCTCCTAGGAGTGGTTCGTGCCTTTGACATGAGCAAGAAAACCTTCAATCGAATTCTTCTCAATCTTTTCTGGGCCTTTATCTACAATGTCGCCGGAATTCCGATTGCAGCAGGAGTCTTTTCAGGAATTGGTCTCGTTCTCAATCCAGAACTGGCTGGTCTAGCCATGGCCTTTAGTTCTGTATCTGTATTAACCAGTTCACTCATGCTAAACTTTAGTAAAATAGACTAAAAGCGAGCTTGCTCGCTTTTTATTATAAAACAGTTACATAAAACGTTTTCAAACTGTACTGTAATAGAGAATAAAAACTTCTGAGCACATTCTTAGGAGACCCAAAACAAATGTGGTAAAGTAGTAGAGTAAAAATTTGCTGAAACGTTTCCAATTAGTATATGAAAATGGATTCATCAAATTTTAAAAATATTTGAAGGAGAGTTATCATTATGACTCAAGGGAAAATTACTGCATCTGCAGCAATGCTCAACGTATTGAAAACATGGGGCGTAGACACAATCTACGGTATCCCATCAGGAACACTCAGCTCATTGATGGACGCTTTAGCTGAAGACAAAGATATCCGCTTCTTGCAAGTTCGCCACGAAGAAACAGGTGCTCTTGCAGCGGTTATGCAAGCTAAATTCGGCGGCTCAATCGGGGTTGCAGTTGGTTCAGGTGGTCCAGGTGCGACTCACTTGATTAACGGTGTTTACGATGCAGCTATGGATAACACTCCATTCCTTGCTATCCTTGGATCACGTCCAGTTAACGAACTCAACATGGATGCCTTCCAAGAATTGAACCAAAACCCAATGTACAACGGTATCGCTGTTTACAACAAACGTGTCGCTTACGCTGAGCAATTGCCAAAAGTAATCGACGAAGCTTGCCGTGCTGCAGTTTCTAAAAAAGGTCCAGCTGTTGTTGAAATCCCAGTAAACTTCGGTTTCCAAGAAATCGACGAAAACTCATACTACGGTTCAGGTTCATACGAACGTTCATTCATCGCTCCTGCCTTGAACGAAGTTGAAATCGACAAAGCTGTTGAAATCTTGAACAATGCTGAACGTCCAGTTATCTATGCTGGTTACGGTGGTGTTAAAGCAGGTGAAGTGATTACTGAATTGTCACGTAAAATCAAAGCACCAATCATCACAACTGGTAAAAACTTTGAAGCCTTTGAATGGAACTACGAAGGTTTGACAGGTTCTGCTTACCGTGTTGGTTGGAAACCAGCCAACGAAGTGGTCTTCGAAGCAGACACAGTTCTTTTCCTTGGTTCAAACTTCCCATTTGCTGAAGTTTACGAAGCCTTCAAGAACACTGAAAAATTCATCCAAGTGGATATCGACCCTTACAAACTTGGTAAACGTCATGCCCTAGACGCTTCAATCCTTGGTGATGCAGGTCAAGCAGCTAAAGCTATCCTTGACAAAGTGAACCCAGTTGAATCTACTCCATGGTGGCGTGCAAACGTTAAGAACAACCAAAACTGGCGTGATTACATGAACAAAATCGAAGGTAAAACTGAGGGTGAATTGCAATTGTATCAAGTTTACAATGCAATCAACAAACATGCTGATCAAGACGCTATCTACTCAATCGACGTAGGTGACACTACTCAAACATCTACTCGTCACCTTCACATGACACCTAAGAACATGTGGCGTACATCTCCACTCTTTGCGACAATGGGTATTGCCCTTCCTGGTGGTATCGCTGCTAAGAAAGACAATCCAGATCGCCAAGTATGGAACATCATGGGTGACGGTGCATTCAACATGTGCTACCCAGACGTTATCACAAACGTTCAATACGACCTTCCAGTTATCAACGTTGTCTTCTCAAATGGTAAATATGCCTTCATCAAGGACAAATACGAAGACACAAACAAACACTTGTTTGGTTGTGACTTCCCTAATGCTGACTATGCGAAAATCGCTGAAGCTCAAGGTGCTGTAGGATTTACAGTTGACCGTATCGAAGACATCGATGCAGTTGTTGCAGAAGCTGTTAAACTCAACAAAGAAGGTAAAACTGTTGTGATCGATGCTCGCATCACTCCACACCGTCCACTTCCAGTAGAAGTACTTGAATTGGATCCAAAACTTCACTCAGAAGAAGCAATCAAAGACTTCAAGGAAAAATACGAAGCAGAAGAACTCGTACCATTCCGCCTCTTCTTGGAAGAAGAAGGATTGCAATCACGCGCAATTAAATAATTCCTTCGTGGAACTTAAAAAGATCGGAGCAATCCGGTCTTTTTATGGAGGATAGTAAATGAATTTAAATCAATTAGATATTATCGTTTCAGATGTTCCCCAAGTCTGTGCTGACTTGGAGCGTATTTTGGATAAAAAGCCCGATTATGTTGATGACAGTTTTGCTCAGTTTACGATTGGCAGTCACTGTCTGATGTTGTCCCAAAATCATTTGATTCCTTTGGAAGATTTTCAGTCAGGAATCATTCTTCATATCGAGGTTGAGGATGTAGACCAGAATTACCAACGGTTGAAAGAACTTGGTATCCAGGTTTTAAACGGACCAACTGTAACCGATTGGGGAACAGAGTCCTTATTAGTTAAAGGGCCTGCTGGTCTAGTGATTGATTTTTATCGTATGAAGTAGGTAATTCTATTATCAAATTTTTTATCTAAACATTCTTGGAGTGAAACTTAAAAAGATCGGAGCAATTCGATCTTTTTTGTATTTATGCGACTTTCAGTCCGTCTCGCTCCGTTAGGTGCGAGACAAAAAACCACCCGTTTTCACGGGTGGTTATGATTTCTACACTTATTGTTTGGCTTCCTGTTTTAATTGTTGCACCTGTTCCTCGTACTGGACAAGCTCCCTGTCTTTTATATTGATAGTCGCTTCTGCTTCAGCAATGCGGCTTCTCAGATCTTGAGTCTTGTTATGGTGATAGCTAATACCAATAGCACTACCAGCAATGATCCCGATTACTAGACAAGTAAAAATCACCAAAATCAAGGGAGCAGATAGTTGTGTAAAGACAAGACTGACAGTTACTGTTTGACGATTGAGTAGACCAAATGAGATCACAATGACTAATAAGCTCAAACCGCCAATTAGATAAGCCTTATCTTTCAGTGACAATTCATTAAATTTTTTTAGCATAAGTTCCTTTTCTCCTGACTATGTTGATAGAAAACTACACACCATTTAGGTATTAACAAAATTCATTTTACTAGAAAATTTCGATACTGTCAATAATTTCTAACGGCTTATTTACCATCAATCAATCGATTCATTGAAAAGGAGTATTCATTTTCTAATATTTGATTGAGTAAACAGAACGGAGCAATTCGGTCTTTTTTCTGTTCCCTCTTTCTTATAACAAGATTGTGATAGTTTATATCTTTATAACAAAAGTTTTAAAGACTTGATTGTTTTGAAAAAAGATTATAAAATATGATTCATAAAAATGAAAGAGGTTTTGAAAATGTCTGAAAAACAAATGAAAGTTTTGGGTTGGGTAGCGACCTTCATGTCTGTTATGATGTACGTCTCTTACTTCCCGCAAATTATGAACAACCTGGCTGGTCAAAAAGGGAACTTTATCCAGCCCTTGGTTGCAGCCATCAACTGTAGTCTCTGGGTTTACTACGGTCTTTTCAAGAAAGAAAGAGATATTCCCCTTGCGGCTGCTAATGCGCCAGGTATCATTTTTGGTCTGGTAACGGCTATCACAGCTTTGATTTAAAAAGAAGACTGGTTTCAGTCTTTTTTGTACATAAAAATAGATTCTCAAGTAAAGAAAGTCTAATGAGAGTTGAGGAGAATAGCCGTTGACAGCGAGCTTTCTGATTGCTGCTTTAGGGGTTCCTCCATCAAGTAAGAGATTGTTTCGTTACTATTTTTACAAAATCTTCTCCCTACTTTATAAAATAGAAAAAAGAGTTCAATTCGAACTCTTTTTTTGCTATAATGAGGGGAGAAAAATCAGACAGGAGATCGACATGTCAGAACCATTATTTTTACAATCAGTTATGCAAGAAAAAATCTGGGGTGGAACCAAGCTACGTGATGAGTTTGGCTACGACATCCCGAGTGAAAAAATAGGAGAATACTGGGCTATTTCAGCCCACCCAAATGGTGTTTCTAAGGTAGCTAATGGTCGCTACGAGGGAACAGACCTAGCTACTTTGTATGCAGAACACCGTGAATTGTTTGGTAACCGTCCAGAACCTGTGTTTCCACTATTGACCAAGATTCTCGATGCTAATGACTGGCTCAGCGTCCAAGTTCACCCAGACGATGCCTATGGATTAGAACATGAAGGCGAACTTGGAAAAACAGAATGCTGGTATATCATCGCAGCAGACGAAGGTTCAGAGATTATCTATGGCCATAATGCCAAATCAAAAGAAGAACTCCGCCAGCAAATCGAAGATAAAAACTGGGATGCGCTGTTGACAAAAGTGCCAGTTAAGGCTGGAGACTTCTTCTATGTACCAAGTGGTACCATGCACGCTATCGGGGCGGGTATCTTGATTCTTGAAACCCAGCAGTCTAGCGATACCACCTACCGTGTTTATGACTTTGATCGCAAGGACGACAAGGGCAACTTGCGTGAACTTCACCTTGAAAAATCTATCGATGTTTTAAACATTGGAGAGCCTGCCAATAGCCGTCCTGTAACTATCAAAGCAGATGATCTACGTTCCACTCTCCTTGTATCCAATGATTTCTTCGCCGTTTACAAGTGGGAAATCACTGGCAAAGTTGACTTCGAAAAGACAGTTGACTACAGCTTATTTAGTGTCCTGGCTGGTCAGGGTCAGCTGACTGTTGACGGGAAAAACTATCCAATCCAAAAAGGCAGCCACTTTATCCTACCAAGTGATGTTGAAACTTGGACCCTAGAAGGGCAAGGTTTGGAATTGATTGTTAGCCATCCATAAAAAAGAAAGGGCCTGAGTTCATTACTCAAGTCCTTTTTGCTTACATAAATTGGGCGATAAAAACCACAATGATGATAATAGGAATGATGAAACGAAGAAGGAAGAGCCAGACTTGGAAAAGTCCCTGTTTCCATGCTCTTTCATCGAGATGGAGTTCCTCCTTAGCAAGAGCCTTTTTAAAGATATAGCCTGTAAAAAGTGACAGGCAGAGAGCTCCAAATGGCATGAGGAGATTGGAAACCAAGAAATCCATAGCATCAAAGAAGGTCTTCCCAAAGATGTGAACATCCGCCATAACACCGTAAGAAAGGGCTGAAGGAATTCCAAAAACAAAGGTCAAGATTCCTAAAATAGCACTCCATTTAGCACGCTTGCGGTTGTCCTGGTTGGTGATATTGCCCACATTGATTTCCAGCATCACGACAGAGGAAGTAACCGTCGCAAAGAGGAAAAGCAAGAGGAAAAGAATGTAGAAAATAGTTCCAAAAGGCATCTTGTCAAAGAGTTGAGGCAAGACGATAAAGAGCAGGCTTGGTCCCCCTTCCGACTGGATATTGAAAGATGACATGGCTGGGAAAATGGCTAGTCCCGCCATGATGGAAACCGAGATGTTCATGGCTACGATGGAAATCCCTGACTGGACCAGATTGGTTTTCTTGTCCAAGTAGGATGCATAGGTCAGCATGGCTGTAACCCCTAGTGAGAGAGCAAAGAAAGATTGTCCCAGAGCATAAAGGAGACCAGCGCTAGTTAGTTTTGAAAAGTCTGGTTTGAGAAAGTAGAGAACCCCTTCCATGGCATTTGGCAAGCTGAGAGAGCGCCCGATGATGACGACAAAGATGATAAAGAGCAGCGGCATCATGACTTTCGAAGCTCTTTCAATCCCTTTTTGAACCCCACGTGATACAATAAAGATATTCAACAAGATAAAGGCTGCTTGAGCTCCTAGGGCAATGGCTGGATTTGAAATGATTGAAGAAAATAACTGAGCATAATCACCCGTTCCACCAAGTTGGAACAATTTCCCAAACTCAATACCCAGATAGACCAGAATCCATCCTCCGATAACACTGTAAAAGGAGAGGAGGATAAAGAGGGCAAAGGCACCAATCCAACCGATAAAGTTGTACTTGCTATTGTTACCAAGTTTTCCAAAGGTTTTGATAGCGGAAACGCCAGCACTACGGCCAAGGGCAAACTCAGCCAGCAGGAGCGGGAAACCGATTAAAATGGTGGAAATGAGAAAGACTAGTAAAAAGCCCCCACCGCCATTAGCAGCAGTCATGTAGGGAAATTTCCAAACTGCTCCAAGTCCGATAGCTGAACCAGCAGATGCTAGAATAAAGCCTAGTTTCGAGCCCCATTGCGATTTTTCTGACATAGTTGAAACTCCAATCTCCTTTTTTAAAATAAGAAAAGGCTACTTGAGTTGTCAAATAGCCCTCTCTCAATGGCTCTCTATGAGCCTTCTGTTTGATTGATAGACTTGACTATCCTATCATGTTTTCTAAGGTCTGTCAAGAAAACCATTTTCAAGTTTTCACACCTTTCTCAAAAAGTTAAAAATTTTTCTCAAAAACGCTTGACTCTGACCTAAGGGGAGGGGTTATACTATTTCTTGTAAGGAGGAAATCATGTACCATATAAAAGAAGCTGCGCAGCTTTCAGGTGTCTCTGTCAAGACTCTGCACCACTACGATAAGATAGGACTCTTGGTTCCTTTAAAGTCAGAAAACGGCTATCGAACCTATAGTCAAGAGGATTTGGAACGACTTCAGGTCATTCTGTATTATAAATATCTAGGCTTTTCTTTAGAAAAAATAGCAGAGCTGTTAAAGGAAGAAAGGACAGATTTATTGCCCCATTTGACCAGACAGTTGGACTATCTGACCCAAGAAAGGCAACATCTGGATACCTTGATTTCCACCTTGCAAAAAACCATTCAAGAACAAAAAGGAGAAAGAAAAATGACGATTGAGGAAAAATTTACTGGATTTAGCTATCAAGACAATCAAAAATACCACCAAGAAGCGGTAGAGAAGTATGGACAAGAAGTCATGGGCCAGGCTCTCGAGCGCCAAAAAGGTCGCGAAGATGAGGCTACAGCCGCCTTCAACCAAGTTTTTCAAGCCTTGGCACAAAACCTTAAAAATGGGCTAGCTGCAACAGCGGTCGAAAACCAAGAGCAAGCAGCCAAACTCTTGCAAGCTATTCGTACTTATGGATTTGACTGCTCTATTGAGGTCTTCGGCCATATCGGCAAAGGCTACGTCTATAACCCAGAGTTTAAGGAAAACATTGACAAATTTGGAGCTGGAACAGCCCAGTACACATCAGATGTCATTGCGACTTATGTTCAGACACAGACAAAATAAAAATCAGCGGAGTTACCTCTGCTGATTTTTTCTGGTTTCAAGTACTATTTGGTTAATAGTTTTTCAACTACGTTTAACTTTCGCATGGTCAGAACCACGCCAAACAATTTTTCAAGATAGTTGGTATTGAGCTTTTTTTGTTTTGCAGTTCTAGGGAGATAGAGGTAGAGACAGTGATCACCTACACAAATTTCTTCTTCACCGTAGTCAGCTTTCAATTTTTCTAGTGGCAGACTTTGGATAAATCCCTGATAAAAAATCACATGTATACGATCGTAAAGATAGTCTTCTCTAAATGGATTCTCATGAACAATCTTTTCAAAATCGTTCTTATTCTTGATAACCATTTTTAAGTCGGCCCCAATTTTTTCCTTTATCAGAGTATGAACGCGTTCTCGTATTTCTTCTAAATCTAAGTCACTTTCAAGAATGATATTCCCACTTTGAATATAGGTTCGAACGTGTTGAAAACCAGCTTCTGTCAGAATATCTACCAAATAAGACATTTTCGGGATAGCATTTTTTCCATTAGGAGTAACGCCTCTTAGTAAAATAATATGTTCCAAAGGACTTCCTTTCTTACTTGGTATTTATTGGATTGGAGCCTGCCACCCATCCGGTGCAGAGGGCAGAAGTGATGTTAAAGCCACCCGTGTGGGCATTGATATCCAGGACCTCGCCAGCAAAGTGGAGCCCAGGTACCAGCTTACTTTCGAGGGTTTTGGGATTGATTTCCTTGAGACTGACACCGCCTTTAGTTACAAAGGATTTGGCAAGAGACATTTTGCCAGTCACAGGAATTTTGAGAGCCTTGATAGACTGGAGTAGTTGCTCGCGTTCTTTTTCAGTTAGCTGTTTAACTTTGTCAGGATAGCCTTGCACCAAAAATTCTGCCAAGCGTTCTGGAAGCAAAGTTTTTAAAGCATTTTTCAAGGATTTTTCCCGATTATCTTCTAGAAATGTAATCAAGTCCTCTTCAGAAAGTTGAGGCAAAACATCTAGCGAGAGAACCTCCCCGCCCTTGACAAAGCTGGACATACGTAGAGCAGCAGGGCCTGAAAAACCAAAGTGTGTAAAGAGCAGATCGTGGGTGATGACATGCTTGCCATAGCTTAAGGTCACGTCATCTAGGGAAATTCCCTGCAAGGCCTTATGTGGAAAATCAGTCAACAATGGGCTCTCAGCAGCTTCAAGCTCGGTAATGGTGTGCTTAAAATGGCGGGCAATTTCGTGACCAAATCCGGTCGAACCAGTAGAAGGATAGGATTTTCCACCTGTTGTGACTATGAGTTTATCACAAGTGAAGATCTGGTCCGCGGATTTCAGGACAAACTGGTCGTCTATCTTTTTAACCGAAATAATTTCTGTTTGAGTAGCAACTTGACCACCGAGTTCAGTGATTTTCTTTTCTAGCGCCTCGATAATAGTCCGAGACTTGTCACTAGCAGGAAAGACGCGTCCATGGTCTTCGACCTTGAGTTTAACACCATTTTCCGTAAAAAAGTTGATGATATCGTGGTTATCAAACTGAGAGAAGACACTGTAAAGAAAACGCCCATTTCCCGGGATGCCTGCCATTAGGTCATCTAAGGTTCCATTGTTGGTTACATTACAACGACCACCGCCCGTTCCAGCTAATTTTTTCCCAAGTTTGCGATTTTTTTCGATGAGAAGAGTTTTCTGACCATAAAAGCTACTGGAAATCGTAGCCATCATACCTGCAGGTCCTCCACCAATGACAATAGTATCAAAATGTTTCATAGCTCTATTGTACCACAAAAAACAAGAGATGCTTGGCATCTCTTGTTGCTCATAATCTTAGTTAATTTCATATCCCATCAACAAACCGCCATCTTCTGCATAGAAACTACAGAGACCAGACGTCGGGATGATTTTGATATCCGCTTGTGGGAAAGTTTCCAGCAAGCGTTCTGACAATTGCTGACAGAATTTATCATTGCTGCGATGAGCCATGACGATACGGCCACCAGCGTAGCCAGCCTTGATGAGTTCTTCATAGGCTGCTTGAAGGGATTTTTTTGGTCCACGCGCTTTTTGGAGTAGTTCTAGGGTTCCAGTTTCACTTGCTTCCCCAACCATACGGATGTTGAGAAGGCCAACAACTGTACCGATAAGCTTACTCAAACGGCCATTTTTTACCAAGTTATCGACCTTAGCGAGGACAAAGAGCAACTTCGTTTTTTCTTGGTAGGCTGTAATAGCATTAACAATTTCCTCATAAGAAAGTCCTTGATCAATCAAGCTATTGATTTTATCGACAATCAAGTCAACCTCACCACCTGCAGACAATGTATCGATCACATGAATCTGAGTGTCAGGATGTTCTTCAAGGTGGATATTCTTAGCGAGTTGTGCACTATTATGGCTACCTGAAAGAGTACCAGTGATAGTAACGACAAAGATATGCTTAGCACCTTCAAATGCACGCAAGTAATCATCAGGGCTAGGACAAGCTGATTTTGAAGCCTCAGAAGTCGCATACATTGTTTCCATCATGTGGTCAATGTTAAGATTGGCATCATCGATAAAGACCTGATCAGCTACTTGAATGGTTAAAGGAACACTAACAAATTCCGTATCAATAGCAGGAGTTGCCAGTTGACGATAATCACAACCAGAGTCAGCTACAATCTTCCAAGTCATAGAAATTCTCCATCTTTGTCACTTATACATTGACAAAGGTTCTGTCTTTTTTTACAATTATATCATGAAAGCCCTTGAAACAAAAGTACCACCTCTCTGTTGTCACAAGTAGAAAGAAATTGTTATGTCTGAACGTAAAATATCTGAAAAATCTCTTGAAAATCTCAGAAAATCAAATCAAGAATCCAATTTTTTAACCAGAGAAGCAATCGAGACGGCTCTTTTGCAACTTCTAGAGAAAAAAGACTTGGCCAAGATCAGTATTTCGGAGCTGGTCAAACGGGCGGGCGTCTCTCGTGCTGCCTTCTATCGTAACTATGACTCCAAAGAAGAGATTTTGGAAAGTGTTTTTAAACGCAGTGTCCATAATATTATGGAACAGTTGAGCCACTACGATGTCAAAACCGATCTTTATCTAGTCTGGGTACACCTTTTCCGCGCAGCCAAGAAAGAAGCCAAGGTTATTCAACTTGCTCTGGACTACCATTTGGAAAAGATTTTTGTCCAAGCCATGCAGGAATTTCTAGAAAAATATCACGGAAAATCAAAAGGCGTTAGTAGCTACCTTCATTCCTTTTGGAGTTCTGCCATCGTATCGGTTCTGCTCAAATGGATCAAGGATGGCATGAAGGTTCCAGCTGAAAAGATTGCAGATTTACGCTTGCCATTTTTCAAAAAATAGGGGATAAGGAGAAGACTTATGACAGAAAAAAGACTGGCTTGGGATGAGTACTTTGCAGCCCAGGCTTTACTGATTGCCAATCGTTCGACCTGCAAACGTGCCAAGGTGGGAGCTGTCTTAGTCAAAGACAATAAAGTCATTTCAACTGGCTATAATGGTTCCGTATCAGGAACGGAGCACTGTATTGACCACGAATGTCTGGTCATTGAAGGTCACTGTGTTCGAACCCTTCACGCCGAGGTTAATGCTATTCTCCAAGGGGCTGAGCGAGGGGTTCCCAGAGGATTTACAGCCTATGTGACCCATTTCCCTTGTCTGAACTGCACCAAACAACTGCTTCAAGTTGGTTGCAAGCGCGTGGTTTATATCAACCAGTACCGAATGGATGACTATGCCCAGTACCTTTATCAAGAAAAAGGCACCGAGTTAACCCATTTACCATTAGAGACTGTTCAGACAGCTCTTCAAGAGGCAGATTTGATTTAAAAATTAATAAAAATAAATGGTTTAGAAAGCTTTTTAAACCGTTTTTTGATATAATAAGAAGAATAAATTGAAAGAAGGAACTCAGAAAATGGGAAAAATTGAAGTCATTAATCATCCACTCATTCAACACAAATTGTCAATCTTGCGACGTACAGATACTTCTACAAAAGCTTTTCGTGAACTAGTAGATGAGATTGCAATGTTGATGGGATATGAAGTACTTCGTGATCTTCCACTTGAAGATGTGGAAATCGAAACACCTATCACAAAGACCGTTCAAAAACAATTGGCTGGTAAAAAATTGGCGATTGTCCCAATCTTGCGTGCAGGTATCGGCATGGTAGATGGCCTCTTGAGCTTGGTTCCAGCAGCCAAAGTTGGTCATATCGGTATGTACCGTGATGAAGAAACCCTTCAACCAGTTGAATACTTGGTGAAATTGCCTGAGGATATTGACCAACGTCAAATCTTTGTCGTTGATCCAATGTTGGCAACGGGTGGTTCAGCTATCTTGGCTGTTGACTCCCTTAAAAAACGTGGCGCATCAAATATCAAGTTTGTCTGCCTAGTATCTGCTCCAGAAGGAGTGAAAGCTCTTCAAGAAGCTCACCCAGATGTAGAAATTTTTACAGCAGCCTTGGATGAACGCTTGAACGAACACGGTTATATCGTTCCAGGTCTTGGAGATGCTGGAGACCGCTTGTTCGGTACTAAATAAAATCCCAAAGTAAATAGTGAAACTAGAAGTTCGTTTTTGACTTGAAAGGAGGTTGAGTTTTTGTTTCTGTTTAGAGAATAGAGCAAAAATTTGACCTTTTTTGACCAAAAAGATATAATAGTTCTGTATTGAGTCGTAAGACTAAGAAAATTCAACATAAAACATAAAAGGAGAAATGAATGATTCCTGTAGTTATTGAACAAACAAGCCGTGGAGAACGTTCCTATGATATTTACTCTCGTCTTCTGAAAGACCGCATCATCATGCTAACAGGTCCAGTTGAAGACAACATGGCCAACTCCGTTATTGCTCAGTTGCTCTTCTTGGATGCCCAAGATAGCACAAAAGATATTTACCTTTATGTCAACACACCTGGAGGATCTGTTTCAGCTGGTTTGGCAATCGTTGATACTATGAACTTTATCAAAGCGGATGTCCAAACTATCGTTATGGGGATGGCTGCATCTATGGGGACTGTTATTGCATCAAGTGGCGCAAAAGGCAAACGTTTCATGCTTCCAAATGCGGAGTACATGATTCACCAACCAATGGGTGGAACAGGTGGTGGTACCCAACAAACCGATATGGCAATCGCTGCAGAGCACTTGCTCAAAACTCGTAAGACTTTGGAGCAAATCCTTGCAGATAACTCTGGTAAATCAGTCGAGCAAATTCATGCAGATGCAGAACGTGATTACTGGATGAGTGCCCAAGAAACACTTGAATATGGCTTTATTGATGAAATCATGGCCAATAATTCTTTAAGCTAAGCAACCTAGAAAGTAAACTCGACGGAGTTTGCTTTTTTTGATATAATAGGAGAAGATTTCTTAGAAAGAGGATTCCTCATGTTTGAAAAAACAAATCGATCAGGATTAATCATCTATCTCTACTATAATCGAGATGCAAAAAAAATTCAGGAATACGGTGATATCTGTTACCACTCTAAAAAACATCGTTACTTGCAACTCTATGTTTCAACTGAGGAGCTAGATGACTTAGTTGAGAGATTAGGTAAGGAAAGATATATCAAGAAAATTAGACGTTGCCATATTCAAGAGCTAGAACCCCCCTTCGTTGGGAATCTCTATCGGACTGAAGAAAACGTTATCATTTAAAAAAGTTAAACAAATACATTGACAATTTTCTGATAATTCGGTATATTCTTAACATACAATTTTTGAAACAACTATAAGGAGATTAAAAATGAAGAAAAAATTTGCCCTATCTTTTGTGGCTCTTGCTAGTGTGGCTCTTCTTGCTGCCTGTGGAGAGGTCAAGTCAGGAGCGTCAAACACAACTGGAAATCCAGTAGACGAAAAAACAATTAAAATCGGTTTTAACTTTGAAGAGACAGGTGCTGTGGCAGCTTACGGTACAGCTGAACAAAAAGGTGCCCAACTTGCCGTAGACGAAATCAATGCTGCAGGTGGAATTGATGGGAAACAAATCGAAGTTGTAGACAAAGACAACAAGTCAGAAACTGCTGAAGCAGCTTCTGTTACAACAAACCTTGTTACCCAATCAAAAGTAGCAGCTATTGTAGGACCTGCGACATCTGGTGCAACTGCTGCAGCTGTAGCTAACGCTACTAAAGCTGGAGTGCCATTGATTTCACCAAGTGCTACTCAAGACGGTTTGACTAAAGGTCAAGATTACCTATTTATTGGAACATTCCAAGATAGCTTCCAAGGGAAGATTATTTCTAATTATGTAACAAACAAATTGAATGCTAAGAAGGTTGTTCTTTATACTGACAACGCTAGTGACTATGCAAAAGGTATTGCTAAATCTTTCCGCGAAGCCTACAAGGGTGAGATTGTAGCAGATGAAACGTTTGTAGCAGGTGATACTGACTTCCAAGCAGCCCTTACTAAAATGAAAGACAAAGAGTTTGACGCTATCGTAGTTCCAGGTTACTACACAGAAGCTGGTAAAATTGTAAACCAAGCTCGTGGTATGGGAATTGATAAACCAATCATTGGTGGTGATGGATTTAACGGTGAAGAATTTGTTCAACAAGCAACTGCTGAAAGAGCATCAAACATTTACTTCATCTCTGGATTCTCAACTACAGTTGATGTTTCTGCAAAAGCTAAAGCTTTCCTTGAAGCATACCGTGCTAAATACAATGAAGAGCCTTCAACATTCTCAGCTTTGGCCTATGACTCAGTTTACCTAGTAGCAAATGCTGCAAAAGGTGCTAAAAACTCAGGTGAGATCAAGGACAACCTTGCTAAAACCAAAGATTTTGATGGTGTAACTGGTCAAACAAGCTTTGATGCTGACCACAATACTGTGAAAACTGCTTACATGATGACCATGAACAATGGTAAAGTTGAAGAAGCAGAAGTTGTAAAACCATAACATTAGAATAGTAATTGAAATGGGGAATGAGCCTTTGACTCACTCCCTGTTTCGGTGTTTATGAACTTGTGAAAATAATGAAATTTTCTAAAAAATAAGGATAGAAAAGAGTGAATGCTATGCTCCAACAACTTGTGAATGGTCTAATTCTGGGTAGTGTTTATGCACTTTTGGCTCTGGGTTATACCATGGTTTATGGAATTATCAAACTCATCAACTTCGCCCACGGTGATATTTATATGATGGGTGCCTTTATTGGTTACTTTTTGATTAATTCTTTCCAAATGGATTTCTTTTTAGCTTTAATTATTTCAATGGCAGGGACCGCACTACTTGGTGTTGTGATTGAGTTTCTTGCCTACCGTCCTTTACGACACTCTACACGTATTGCTGTATTGATTACTGCCATCGGAGTGTCTTTCCTACTGGAATACGGAATGGTTTATCTAGTAGGCGCCAATACTCGTGCCTTCCCTCAAGCAATTGAAACAGTTCGCTTTGACTTGGGACCAATTAGCTTGACAAATGTTCAATTGATGATTTTAGCAGTTTCTGTACTCTTGATGGTTTTATTGCAATTGATCGTCCAAAAAACAAAAATGGGGAAAGCCATGCGTGCGGTATCAGTTGATAGTGACGCAGCTCAATTGATGGGAATTAATGTAAATCGTACAATCAGCTTTACCTTTGCTTTGGGTTCAGCCCTTGCTGGTGCAGCAGGAGTCCTCATTGCCCTTTACTACAACTCTCTTGAACCTTTGATGGGTGTGACTCCAGGTCTAAAATCATTCGTTGCGGCCGTACTCGGTGGTATCGGGATTATTCCTGGTGCAGCTCTAGGAGGATTTGTGATTGGCTTGTTGGAAACATTTGCTACTGCCTTTGGTATGTCTGATTTCCGTGATGCTATCGTGTATGGAATCTTGCTTTTGATTCTGATTGTTCGACCTGCAGGTATCCTTGGTAAGAATGTGAAAGAGAAGGTGTAAACAATGAAGACAAATCTTAAAATAAATATTCTCTGGTTATTCCTTCTGTTAGCGGGTTATGGATTGATTAGTGTACTGGTTTCTGCTGGTGTTCTCAATCTATTCCATGTACAAATTTTAGAACAAATTGGGATTAATATCATCCTTGCAGTAGGTTTGAACTTAATCGTTGGTTTTTCAGGACAATTTTCACTCGGTCATGCAGGTTTTATGGCGATTGGGGCTTATGCAGCAGCGATTATTGGTTCAAAATCACCAACCTATGGTGCCTTCTTTGGAGCGATGGTTTTGGGTGCCTTGATTTCTGGTGCAGTCGCTTTGCTCGTTGGGATCCCAACACTCCGTTTGAAGGGTGACTACCTGGCAGTTGCGACACTAGGTGTTTCAGAAATCATTCGTATCTTTATCATTAATGGTGGCAGTTTGACCAACGGTGCTGCTGGTATCTTGGGTATTCCAAACTTTACTAACTGGCAAATGGTTTATCTATTTGTGGTGATCACAACTATTGCAACTCTCAACTTCTTACGTAGTCCAATTGGACGCTCTACTCTATCTGTTCGTGAGGATGAGATTGCTGCAGAATCCGTTGGGGTAAACACCACAAAGATCAAGATTATCGCTTTTGTCTTTGGAGCCATTACAGCAAGTATTGCTGGTTCACTTCAGGCTGGTTTTATCGGATCTGTTGTCCCAAAAGATTACACCTTTATTAATTCCATCAATGTGTTGATTATCGTTGTATTTGGTGGACTTGGATCGATTACTGGTACCATCGTTTCAGCGATTGTTTTAGGAATTTTAAATATGCTCCTTCAGGATGTAGCAAGCGTACGTATGATTATCTACGCTTTGGCTCTTGTATTGGTCATGATTTTCAGACCAGGTGGACTTCTTGGGACATGGGAATTGAGTCTATCACGTTTCTTTAAAAAATCGAAGAAGGAGGGACAAAACTAATGGCATTACTTGAAGTTAAACAGTTAACCAAACATTTTGGCGGTCTAACAGCTGTTGGAGATGTCACTCTTGAATTGAACGAGGGAGAATTGGTTGGTCTGATTGGACCAAACGGAGCTGGTAAAACAACCCTTTTCAATCTCTTGACCGGTGTTTATGAACCAAGCGAAGGTACTGTGACACTAGATGGTCACCTCCTAAATGGGAAAACTCCCTATAAGATTGCTTCACTTGGTCTCAGTCGTACTTTCCAAAATATTCGTTTGTTCAAGGACTTGACAGTTTTGGAGAATGTTTTGATTGCATTTAGCAATCATCATAAACAACATGTCCTTGCGAGCTTCCTACGCCTACCAGCTTTTTATAAGAATGAGGAAGAATTAAAAAGCAAAGCTTTGGACTTGTTGAAGATCTTTGATTTGGATGGTGACGCAGATACTCTTGCCAAGAATCTGGCTTATGGTCAACAACGTCGATTAGAAATCGTTCGTGCTCTGGCAACTGAACCTAAGATCCTCTTTTTGGACGAACCTGCAGCTGGTATGAATCCACAAGAAACAGCTGAATTGACAGAATTGATCCGTCGTATCAAAGATGAATTTAAAATTACCATCATGCTTATCGAACATGACATGAATTTGGTTATGGAAGTCACTGAGCGTATCTATGTTCTTGAATATGGTCGGTTGATTGCTCATGGGACTCCGGATGAGATCAAGAACAACAAACGTGTTATCGAAGCTTATCTAGGAGGTGAAGCCTAATGTCTATGTTAAAAGTTGAAAACCTCTCTGTGCATTATGGTATGATCCAAGCAGTTCGTGATGTAAGTTTCGAGGTTAATGAAGGTGAAGTTGTTTCCCTTATCGGTGCCAATGGTGCCGGTAAAACAACCATTCTTCGTACCCTTTCAGGTTTGGTTCGTCCAAGTGCTGGTAAAATTGAGTTTTTGGGAAAAGAAATTCAAAAGTTGCCTGCACAAAAAATCGTGGCAGGTGGCCTTTCACAAGTCCCTGAGGGACGCCATGTTTTCCCAGGTTTGACTGTTATGGAAAACTTAGAAATGGGAGCCTTTTTAAAGAAAAATCGTGAAGAAAATCAAGCTAACTTGAAAAAAGTTTTCTCACGCTTCCCACGTCTTGAAGAGCGTAAAAACCAAGATGCGGCAACTCTTTCAGGTGGTGAACAGCAGATGCTGGCTATGGGACGCGCTCTCATGTCTACACCTAAGCTCCTTCTCTTGGATGAGCCGTCAATGGGACTTGCCCCGATCTTTATCCAAGAAATTTTCGATATCATTCAAGATATTCAGAAGCAAGGAACAACGGTTCTCCTAATTGAACAGAACGCTAACAAGGCCCTTGCTATCTCTGACCGAGGTTATGTACTTGAAACAGGCAAGATCGTCCTATCAGGAACAGGAAAAGAACTCGCAGCATCAGATGAAGTCAGAAAAGCATATCTAGGTGGCTAAAAAGGTCCCGGGGACCTTTTTAGTCGGTAGATAAGGATTGCGCAAGCAATCTCTCTATAGTCCGGGGGACCTTTTTAGTCGGAGGATAAGGATTGCATAAGCAATTCTCCTCTAGTCTGAGAGACTAGTTTAGGTTGTGGATGGAGATTGCGCACGTAATCCCTCTATAGTCTGGGTGACCTTTTTAGTCGGCGGATAAGGATTGCAATCAAGCGAAACCTAATACGACTACTTATCAAAAATATAAAATATTTCAGGGCTCCAGAATAAGGAGCTCTTTTATTTATATGTTTTTTGAGGAAAGGGAAGAAGGTCTTAATTTTTACTCATTGTTTCCCTATTTGAATTGACAGTCATTTTTGTTCATATTATAATATGAGTAAGAAAAAATTGAACAGGAGGACTAAGAATGCTAACAGAAAAACAATTTAAACTTTTGCGTTTTATGTTGATACATAAAGAAAAGACATTTACTCAGCGACAGTTAGCTGAAGAGTTAGACCTATCTTTAGGAACAATCAACACATTATTGAAAAAACTGAAAGAAGAGAAGTGGCTTGATGAGGAGCTTCACTTAACAGAACTAGGTCAGAAAGTTTTAGAACCCTATCGAGTAAAAAATGCCATTATAATGGCTGCTGGCATGAGTAGTCGTTTTGCTCCTTTGTCTTATGAGATTCCTAAAGGATTACTTCAAGTCAAGGGGGAACGCTTGATAGAGAGGGAAATCAGACAACTGCAAGAAGCGGGAATAGAAGATATAACCGTTATTGTAGGCTATCTTCAAGAAAAAATGTTCTATCTTGCAGAGAAGTTTGGTGTAAAAATTGTAGTGAATAATGATTACTTCAAATACAATAACTGTTCGTCTCTTATGTTGGTTAAAGATCAACTTTCCAACACGTATATTTGTTCATCGGATAATTATTTTGTGGAAAATCCTTTTGAGCAATATATTTATAGAGGTTACTACTCGACGATATTCGCAGAAGGTCAAACGGACGAATATTGTGTTATAGAGGATTCGAATCACACCATCATTGATATCCAGATTGGTGGAGAAAATACTTGGGCCATGGTGGGGCACGTTTATTTCGACCGTGCATTCAGCGAGAAATTCAAGGAAGTTTTAGAAACCGAGTTTAAACACGAACCTTATCGGGAACAGCTTTGGGAGGATTACTATGGTCGCCATGTCAAAGAACTCCTTTTAGAAGCGCGCCACTATTCAGCGGATATTGTTAAAGAATTTGATTCACTAGATGAACTACGTCAATTTGATGAACGTTATTTGGTAAATGCAGATTCGGCCATTATTGATAATATCTGTAAGACATTAAAGTGTGTGGCTTCAGATATTGTCAATATCAAACCACTAAAAGATGGATTAACCAACACATCATTTTCATTTGACTGTCTAGGGAAAAGATATGTTTACCGTCATCCGGGTAGGGGAACAGAAAATTATATCGACCGAGCTAGTGAAGCAGCTTCTATGGAAATTGCTGCAAAATTAAAGATTGACCGTACCTTTGTAGCTATGAACAAAGATGAGGGCTGGAAAATTTCAGAATTTATTCCTAATGCTAAGCAACTGGATTATGATAATTGGGATGATGTGGCACAAGCAATGGACCTCTTGAGACGGTTACACCAATCTGGAGAAAAAACGGGACATTCCTTTGACCAATTTGAAGGGATTGATGATTTTAGAGAAAAATTGAAGGCTAGAAATCGATTTGAGTTTGATGGTCTCGAGGAATTGGATAAAACTGTCTCAATTCTCAAAAATTATTTACAGAATGATCCGAAACAGGTTGTCCTTTGTCATGGAGATTCCTATAGTCCTAATTTTTTGTTAAATGAAGCAGGCGAAATGAGCTTGATTGACTGGGAATATTCTGGAATGGGAGAGCCAGCAGGAGATTTGGGCACCTTTATCGCGTGTTCCAATTATACCGTGGAGGATGCTGAAAAAGTACTAGAATTGTATCTACAAGGAGTTCCAGATAAGAAAACCAAACGTCACTACTTAGCTTATGTAGCAGTGACCTCATATTATTGGTTCTTGTGGGCTTTGTTCCAGGAGAGTGTTGGAAAACCAGTCGGTGAGTTCCTCTACATCTGGTATCGCTATACCAAACAATATGGACAACTGGCCCTTGACTTGTATTTGGAGGAAAACTAAGATGAAAACGACATCCGAAATTGAAGATTTAGTAGCAACTGAAACAAAGAGAAGATTGGAAGAAATGGAGTCGCCAAACTACGAGTTTGTTCAACCCTTCCTAAAAAGTGATTTCATTTTAATCATCTCCATAGTCCTAATCAACCTTGTTTTGATTATCTTAGCAATGA
>NZ_AJQY01000018.1:0-27448 GCF_000296875.1 Streptococcus sp. GMD1S
CCAGAATATAAAAATCAAACCAGCGAGGAGACTCGTCTGGAACTAGAACGTAAAAAACAAGAAATGTTAGCCCGATTAGAAGAAGGAGGAGACTAGATGGAAAGTGTGGGTGATGTTATCAAACGTCAGACAAGTCGTTTTCAGTATCAGGACCTAGTCCAGCAGATTATGAAAGACCCAGATGTGGCGGCTTTTATCCAGAAAGAATCCCTCAGCCCAGAGGAGTTGAATCGTAGCATCTCCAAGTTCAACCAATATATCACAGAACGGGATAAGTTTCTTCGTGGGGATGCTGACTATATAGCGCGTGGCTACAAGCCTATCTTGGTCATGAATCACGGCTATGCAGATGTATCTTATGAAGAAACACCCGAACTAATCGCGGCTGAAAAAGAGGCGGCAATCAAGAATCGTCTCAAGTTGATCAATCTACCAGCAAGTCTCAAGAAAGCGAAATTGGCTCAGATTGACCTAGATGACTTAGGACGTTTGCCTATTTTTGAGAGACTCTATGCCTTTGTTGACCTTTACCCAAGTATCCGAAAAGGCCTCTATCTTTACGGAGACTTTGGTGTCGGAAAGAGCTTCATGATGGCAGCCCTGGCTCACGACTTATCTGAAAAACGTGGTGCTTCAACAACCATTCTCCACTATCCAAGTTTTGTCATTGATGTGAAAAATGCCATCGGTGAAGGATCTGTGAAGACCCTGGTGGATGACATCAAGTTAGCAGAAGTCTTGATCTTGGATGATATTGGTGCAGAGCAATCTACCCCTTGGGTGCGTGATGAGATTCTCCAAGTTATTCTCCAGTATCGCATGCAGGAAGATTTGCCAACCTTCTTTACTTCCAACTTTAATTTCCAAGATTTGGAAAAACATTTTGCTAAAGGAAAGAATGGAAATGATGAGACTTGGGAAGCTAGACGGGTCATGGAACGGATTCGTTATTTAGCAGAGGAAACAAGACTAGAAGGAGAAAATCGCCGATGACAGAAACCATTAAACTGATGAAAGCTCATACTTCAGTTCGTCGCTTTAAGGAGCAAGAGATTTCTCAAGAACACTTAAATGAAATCTTGACTGCTACTCAAATGGCGTCATCTTGGAAAAATTTCCAATCTTACTCTGTGATTCTTGTACGCAGTCAAGAGAAGAAAGATGCTTTATATGAATTGGTTCCTCAGGAAGCTATTCGCCAGTCAGCAGCCTTTTTGCTTTTTGTCGGTGACTTGAACCGAGCTGAAAAGGGAGCAAGCCTTCATACGGACACTTTCCAACCTCAAGGGGTAGAAGGTCTCCTTATCACGTCTGTGGACGCTGCGCTTGCAGGGCAAAATACCTTGCTTGCGGCTGAGAGTCTGGGATATGGTGGTGTGATTATCGGTTTGGTCCGTTACAAGTCAGAAGAAGTGGCAGAGCTTTTTAACTTGCCTGACTATACCTATCCCGTTTTTGGGATTGCCCTTGGCGTGCCAAATCAACAACATGATGTCAAACCAAGACTGCCTTTGAACCAAGTGGTATTTGAAGAAGAATACCAAGAACAGCCAGTAGCAGCGATTTTGGACTATGACAAAGTACAGGCAGACTATGCTGGTGCGCGTGCGACAACCTCTTGGAGTCAGCGTTTGGCAGAGCAGTTTGGTCAAGCCGAACCTCGTTCAACTCGGAAGAATCTAGAACAGAAAAAGTTATTGTAGAAAGTGAGAAAACATGGCCTTACCAACTATTGCCATTGTGGGACGTCCCAATGTTGGGAAATCAACCCTATTTAATCGGATCGCTGGTGAGCGGATCTCAATCGTAGAAGATGTCGAGGGTGTGACACGTGACCGTATCTATGCAACGGGTGAGTGGCTCAATCGTTCCTTTAGTATGATTGATACGGGAGGGATTGACGATGTCGATGCTCCCTTCATGGAACAAATCAAGCACCAGGCAGAAATCGCTATGGAAGAAGCGGATGTCATCGTTTTTGTGGTGTCTGGTAAAGAAGGGATTACAGATGCGGACGAGTACGTAGCTCGCAAACTCTATAAAACCCATAAACCTGTTATCCTTGCCGTTAACAAGGTTGACAACCCAGAAATGCGAAATGATATTTTTGATTTCTATGCGCTAGGATTGGGCGAACCGCTGCCAATTTCGTCTGTCCACGGTATCGGTACGGGTGATGTGCTGGATGCCATTGTGGAAAATCTACCACACGAAGTTGAAGAAGAAAATCCAGACGTGATTAAATTTAGCTTGATTGGCCGTCCTAACGTTGGAAAATCAAGTTTGATTAACGCTATTTTGGGAGAAGACCGCGTGATTGCTAGTCCAGTAGCTGGAACAACGCGCGATGCCATTGATACTCATTTTACAGATACGGATGGACAAGAGTTTACCATGATTGATACAGCTGGTATGCGTAAGTCTGGTAAAGTCTATGAAAATACGGAGAAATATTCTGTCATGCGAGCCATGCGAGCCATTGACCGTTCTGATGTGGTCTTGATGGTCCTCAATGCAGAAGAAGGTATTCGCGAGTACGACAAGCGTATCGCAGGTTTTGCCCACGAAGCCGGTAAAGGGATGATCATCGTTGTCAATAAGTGGGATACTCTTGAGAAAGACAACCACACCATGAAAAAATGGGAAGAGGATATTCGTGAGCAGTTCCAATATTTGCCTTATGCACCGATTGTCTTTGTATCAGCTTTGACCAAGCAACGTCTCCATAAACTGCCTGAGATGATTAAGCAAATCAGTGAAAGCCAAAACACCCGTATTCCTTCAGCAGTTTTGAACGATGTGATTATGGATGCCATTGCCATCAATCCAACACCGACAGACAAAGGGAAACGCCTCAAGATTTTCTACGCTACCCAAGTGGCAACCAAGCCACCAACCTTTGTCATCTTTGTCAATGAAGAAGAACTCATGCACTTCTCTTACTTGCGTTTCTTAGAAAATCAAATCCGCAAGGCCTTTGCCTTTGAGGGAACACCGATTCACTTGATTGCAAGAAAACGCAAGTAACCCTTGCTTGTTTTTCTACAAAAATAAACTAAAAGAAGACTTCATAGTCTTCTTTTTTCTATACTAAAAGGGGAGAAAAGAACCTGCCAAATTGGAGGAGAATCTGTCATCAAATTTCAATCATTTTCCTAGTTTTTGTAATCTATTTGTAATGAAAATGCACTTTTTTTGTAAAAATCAAAATGCTATAATTCCTTAAATCAATTTTCCTTTATCAGGGAGGTTATTATGAAAAAAAGCAGATTATTTAAACATAGTTTGTTGGTTCGCTTGCTTGGGTTGCTAATGATCTTTCTCTTCTTGTCAGCATTCACAGCACCTGAAAAACCTGAGTACGGAATTTATGACCCGGATCATTATTTAACGGATGAGACTATAAGTCAGATTCGGGAATTGAATAATGTCAATAGTAAAAAATCAGAAAAATTCCAGATGGGTGTTTACGTTGTGAAAAGCCTAGATGGAGAAACAATCGAGACTGTAGCCAATGAAACAGCTAGGGCTTGGAAGATTGGCTACTCGGGAGATAATCACGGTGTCTTGATTGTGGTAGCAGTCCAAGATAGAAAATCACGGATTGAAACCAGTAATAATGTGGCCAGTAAGATCACTGACTATCAGACTCACAGGTTCTTGACAACAGCACGTCCTTACTTTAAAAATGGTGACTATAACAAGGGTGTTCTCTCAATAGTCAATAATCTCAACTACATGTTCTATAGTGGATCGAGTACGACTGCTTCAAGTTCTAAAAGTAGTTACGACTATACTACCAACTCTAGTCGCTTAAGGGAACTTGAAAGGTATGCTGGTGAGAGTAGTTCTTCGAGACGTCATCGAAAAAGCAGTTCGAGCGACGGAGTTATCGTATTTGGAGTTCTCATTTACTTCATCGTGATGATTATCGGATTTCTATTTGGTGGTCGTGGTTCACGTGGAGATGATTCTGGCGGTGGCTGGTGGGGCAGTGACTCATCAGACTCAGGTTCCTCTTGGTCTGATTCAGGTTCTTCTTGGTCTGACTCAGGCTCCGACTCATCTGGAGGCTGGGACGGCGGTGGCTTTGATGGTGGCGGTTCGTCTGATGACTGGTGAGTGATCATATATTGCACAAACCGATTTTTCCATACAGTAAGGTGACTCCTTTGCAAGAGTTCACTCCTTAATTAAAAATAAAAACAAAGTTTGGGAAATTGATTTAAAATCTGAGTATTTTCTCAGAAAAGTTGATAAAAGAAAGTGTTAAGGTTTTGATATGAAACAAAATAAAGTAATTCTCTCAATAGTGGCGATCTTTTTTGGACTACTAGTTCTGGGAAGTTGTTCCGCAGTGACGACCTATAATGGTCTGGTTGGTGAACAGACTAAAGTGGAGCAGGCTCAGGCCGATGTTTCGACAGCCCTCCAACGTCGTTCGGACTTGATTGGTAACTTGGTGGAGTCCGTTAAAGGACAAATGAATCATGAAACCGAAGTCTTTACCAAGATTGCGGATGCTAGAGCTAAAATCGGTAGTAGCTCAGTGACATCGGAAGAAAACCAAAAGGCTCAGGGAGAATTGAGCTCTGCTCTTTCCCGCTTGATTTCCTTGACGGAGAATTATCCAGAGCTCAAGAGCAATCAAAATGTTGAGCAACTAATGGTCGAACTTTCAGGCAGTGAAAATCGTATTTTTGTAGCACGCAAGGACTATAATAAGGTTGCAGCTGAGTACAATCAAAAGTTGAGAAGTTTTCCAACCGTGCTTTTTGCGAATATGATGAACTTTAAAGAAGCTGAAACCTTTAAAGAAACAGAAGAAGCCAAGACAGTTCCTAAGGTCGATTTTGGAACATCTTCATCAAGTCAATAAAGTGAATCAGCCTGTGAATAAAGGAATTTCTCTAGTAGGACTAGTGATTTCAAATCCGAACCTGGAAAGCTTTTTCCAGGTTTTTTTGGTATAATAAAAGGGAAGAGACAGTGACTCAAATGGAGGTTTGCTATGGAGAAAACAAAAGCCTTTCTTGAAGCGCACTACAAGAGATATATTCTTACGATTTGCCTTCTCTGGTTCCTCATGTTTTTCCTTCCTTGGGATTGGCAAATAGGAGGAGTTTCAGTATATTATTTCGTTATGAAAAAACTCTTTGTGGTTTTTGGAGTTTTATCCATCCTATACTCCGTGCTGATTAAAAAAATCAGTCTTCTCATCTTTGGCATCATCTTTTGCTTGGCCTTCTGGATCAATCTCTTTTGGTATTTTGGGATATTGCCTATATTCTTGGGAAATTAAACATTAACAAATGAAGGACCAGACTAGCTTCTAGTCCTTTTCTCTTTCTTGTTAAAATAGTTGGAGATATGAAAATAATTTTGTTGACGGACTGTCTGTATGATATAATAAGTCCCGTAAAATGAAGATTAAGGGATTTGAAAAATGGCTAAAAAAGTAAAAGATTATTATGACTTGGCTTATGCTAGGGATTTGAGTCGACGGTTGCAAGAAGCGTCCCCTGCATTTGATGAGCGAAAGTTTAGGTTGTTGGTAGAAAAAGACTTGGAAGAGTTGGAGTTTAGCCAGCGTCAAGAACTCTTGGCTAAAAGTATCAAAGATTGCCTTCCCCTATCTTATGAGGACTCTCTCAAGGTTTTTGAGAAAATTTTGGGTCCCGAGTTGGAGGGTGGTTTAGGTATGTTCTCAGAAGGATATTGGCTTTGGCCAATCGGAAAATATGTAGAGCTATATGGGGACAAGGAATTTGAATTGAGCGCGGCCTTTAGTAAGGAACTAACCAAGCGATTTACTGGAGAATTTTCTATGAGACCTTTGCTGGCTCGCTATCCTAAGGCTACAATGGCTTTGCTGTTAGAATGGAGTCGGGATGAAAATTTGCGCGTTCGTAGACTTGCCAGCGAATGTATGCGTATCCGTCTGCCTTGGGCTAAGAAACAAACCGTGGTATTGGATTATTTTGAGGATTTCACCACTATTCTGACCAATCTAAAGGATGATAGAGACAAGTCCATTCAAAAAAGTGTAGCTAATAATTTAAATGATTTATACAAGGAAGATCCTGATAAGTTTGAAAGGATTCTTCAAACTTGGCAAAAGAAGGAGCTAAGTCCAAGTTGTGCTTGGATCATCAAGCATGCATCTCGAACAAAAAACAAAAAGGTAGCCACAGAAGATTGATGCAAAAAAAACTGAATTTCAGCTGGCCTTTTCCGTTGTAAATTAAGGATTCTTTCTTGAAAAATAATGGTAAATATGCTAAAATTAAAAGAACATTCTAAAATATTCAGAATAAAAAGTAAGGAAAATCATGGCTAATATTTTAAAAACGATTATTGAAAATGATAAAGGAGAACTTCGTCGTCTGGAAAAGATGGCTGATAAGGTTCTTAACTATGAGAGCCAAATGGCTGCAATGTCAGACGAAGAACTAAAAGCGAAAACTGACGAATTTAAAGAGCGGTACAATAAGGGTGAATCACTTGATTCATTGCTATATGAGGCTTTTGCAGTAGTTCGTGAAGCTGCAAAACGTGTCCTTGGGCTCTTCCCTTATAAGGTTCAGGTCATGGGTGGGATTGTTCTTCACCATGGTGATGTTCCAGAGATGCGTACGGGTGAAGGGAAGACCTTGACAGCGACTATGCCAGTGTACCTCAATGCCCTTGCAGGTAAAGGGGTTCACGTAGTTACAGTCAACGAATACCTAACAGAACGTGACGCGACTGAAATGGGTGAGTTGTACTCATGGCTCGGTTTGTCAGTAGGGATTAACTTGGCAGCTAAATCTCCAATGGAGAAAAAAGAGGCTTACCTTTGTGATATTACCTACTCAACCAACTCAGAGATTGGTTTCGACTATTTGCGTGATAACATGGTCGTTCGTGCGGAAAACATGGTGCAACGTCCACTCAATTATGCCTTGGTCGATGAGGTTGACTCAATTTTGATCGACGAAGCTCGTACACCATTGATCGTTTCAGGTGCCAACGCAGTTGAAACAAGCCAACTCTACCATATGGCGGACCACTTCGTGAAATCTTTGGACAAGGACGACTATATCATTGACGTTCAGTCTAAGACGATCGGTTTGTCAGATTCTGGTATTGACAAGGCTGAAAGCTACTTCAAACTAGAAAATCTCTACGACATTGAAAATGTAGCTCTTACTCACTTTATCGACAATGCCCTCCGTGCCAACTATATCATGATTCTCGATATCGACTATGTGGTTAGTGAAGAGCAGGAAATCTTGATTGTCGACCAATTTACAGGTCGTACCATGGAAGGTCGTCGTTACTCTGATGGTTTGCACCAAGCGATTGAAGCAAAAGAAGGTGTGCCAATTCAAGACGAGACCAAGACTTCAGCTTCTATTACCTATCAAAACCTCTTCCGTATGTATAAGAAATTGGCAGGTATGACAGGTACTGGTAAAACAGAAGAAGAAGAATTCCGCGAAATTTACAACATTCGTGTTATCCCAATCCCAACCAACCGTCCAATTCAACGTATCGACCACTCAGACCTTCTCTATGCAAGTCTGGATGCGAAATTTAAGGCTGTAGTTGAAGATGTAAAAGCTCGTTACCAAAAAGGTCAGCCGGTCTTGGTAGGTACAGTTGCCGTTGAAACGAGTGATTTCCTCTCCAAGAAATTGGTAGCAGCAGGTGTTCCTCACGAAGTCTTGAATGCGAAGAACCACTACAGAGAAGCGCAAATCATCATGAACGCTGGTCAACGTGGCGCGGTTACTATCGCAACCAACATGGCTGGTCGTGGTACCGACATTAAACTTGGTGAAGGGGTTCGTGAGCTTGGTGGACTTTGTGTTATCGGTACAGAGCGTCACGAAAGTCGCCGTATTGATAATCAGCTTCGTGGACGTTCAGGACGTCAAGGAGACCCAGGTGAGTCACAATTCTACTTGTCTCTTGAAGATGATTTGATGAAACGTTTCGGTTCTGAACGTTTGAAAGGTGTCTTTGAACGACTCAACATGTCTGACGAAGCCATCGAATCTCGCATGTTAACGCGTCAAGTTGAAGCAGCTCAAAAACGTGTCGAAGGAAACAACTACGACACTCGTAAACAAGTCCTTCAATACGATGATGTTATGCGTGAACAACGTGAAATCATCTATGCACAACGTTATGATGTTATTACTGCAGATCGTGACTTGGCACCAGAAATCCATGCTATGATCCGTCGTACCATTGGACGTATCGTGGATGCACATGCTCGTTCGAAAGAAGATGAAAAATTGGAAGCAATCTTGAACTTTGCTAAGTATAACTTGCTTCCAGAAGATTCAATTAGCCGTTCAGACCTTGCAGGTTTGTCGGACCAAGCTATCAAAGATGAACTTTTCCAACGTGCCTTGAAAGTCTATGACAGCCAAGTTGCTAAGCTTCGTGACGAAGATGCAGTGAAAGAATTCCAAAAAGTCTTGATTCTACGTGTTGTAGACAACAAGTGGACAGACCATATCGATGCTCTTGACCAGTTGCGAAATGCTGTTGGTCTTCGTGGATATGCCCAAAACAACCCTGTTGTAGAATATCAAGCAGAAGGTTTCCGCATGTTTAACGACATGATTGGATCGATTGAATTCGATGTGACCCGCTTGATGATGAAAGCACAAATCCATGAACAAGAACGTCCGCAAACTGAACACAATATCAGTACAACTGCGACTCGTAATATCGCAGCGCAGCAGGCAAGCCTTCCAGAAGATTTGGACTTGAGCCAAATCGGACGGAACGACCAATGCCCATGTGGATCAGGTAAGAAATTCAAGAACTGTCATGGTAAGAGACAATAATATGAGATAAGATACAGGCGGATACCTGGTAAAAATCATTTTTTGCTTGGTGTCCGTTTGCTTTATAAGGAGATGAATCATGGTATTTAAAGCTAAAAGTCCTAAAATTAACATTGAAGAAGTTCGCGCCTTGTCTAAATTAGAGGGAGCGGCTCTTGCGAGAAAAAATCAACGTGATCAGGAATTGGAAGCCATCATCCGTGGGGAAGACCAGCGTATTCTCTTGGTGATTGGACCATGTTCATCTGATAACGAAGAGGCGGTTCTTGAGTATGCCAAGCGTCTATCTGCTTTGCAAGAAGAGGTCAAAGACCGTATTTTTATGGTCATGCGTGTCTATACAGCTAAACCTCGTACCAATGGAGATGGCTATAAGGGCTTGATTCATCAACCAAATGCGACAGAAGCTCCTAGCTTGATCAATGGGATCAAGGCTGTTCGTCAGCTACACTACCGTGTGATTACCGAAACGGGTATGACAACAGCGGATGAGATGCTTTATCCTGAAAATCTTCCGCTGGTGGATGATTTGATTTCTTATATGGCTGTTGGAGCTCGTTCTGTAGAGGATCAACAGCACCGTTTTGTAGCGAGTGGAGCAGACTTTTCAACAGGATTTAAAAATCCAACATCTGGAAATCTCAATGTCATGTTTAACGGGATTTACGCAGCGCAAAATAAACAGAGTTTCCTTTTCCTCGGTAAAGAGGTGGAAACAACGGGAAATCCATTGTCCCACGCCATTCTTCGCGGTGCCTTGAACGAATACGGGAAAAATATTCCCAACTACTACTATGACAATTTGATGGATACCATTGATCAGTATGAAAAGATGGGCTTGGAAAATCCCTTTATTATCATCGATACCAATCATGACAATTCAGGCAAGCAATATATGGATCAAATCCGTATCGTTCGTCAGACCTTGATTAACCGTGACTGGAATGAGAAAATCAAAAAATATGTTCGTGGTTTTATGATTGAGTCCTATCTAGAAGATGGACGTCAAAATGAGCCAGAAGTTTTTGGGAAGTCCATTACAGATCCGTGTCTCGGATGGGACAACACAGAAGCACTTGTTCGCGAAATTTACCAAACGCTAGGAGAGTAAGATGGCATTTATCGAAAAAGGTCAAGAAATTGATATTGAAGCAATCAAGGCTGCGACCCAGTTGTCACCTGAAGCCTTGCGAAAGAAAGAAGCCCGCGATAGAGAGTTAGCAGCTATCATCTCGGGTGAGGACGACCGCATCCTTTTGGTGATGGGGCCTTGCTCTTCTGACAATGAAGAAGCAGTTCTCGAATACGCTCGTCGCTTAGCAGACTTGCAGAAAAAAGTTGCGGATAAAATCTTTATCGTGATGCGTGTCTATACGGCTAAACCTCGTACCAATGGAGATGGCTATAAGGGAATGATTCATCAACCAAATACCAGCGAAGCGCCTAGTCTCATCAATGGTTTGCAGGCTGTTCGTCAGCTACACTACCGTGTGATTACGGAGACGGGCTTGACGACAGCTGATGAGATGCTTTATCCGTCAAATCTCGTTTTGGTTGATGATCTGGTCAGCTACCATGCTGTAGGGGCTCGTTCAGTGGAAGACCAGGAACACCGCTTTGTAGCCTCTGGGATTGATGCTCCGGTTGGGATGAAAAATCCAACATCTGGAAATCTTGGGGTCATGTTTAATGCCATCTATGCGGCTCAAAACAAGCAAACCTTCCTTTACCATGGCCAAGAAGTGGAAACTTCAGGAAATCCTTTGGCCCACGTTATCCTTCGTGGTGCCATGAACGAATATGGTAAAAATGAACCCAATTTCTACTATGAAACCCTCTTAAATGCCATCAATCGCTATGAGACTATGGGACTTGAAAATCCCTTCATTATCATCGATACCAATCATGACAATTCAGGCAAGCAGTATATGGAACAAATTCGCATTGTTCGTCAAGCCTTGCTGAATCGTGACTGGAATGAAAAGATTAAAAAGACGGTTCGAGGCTTTATGATCGAATCTTACCTAGCAGACGGTCGCCAAAATCAACCAGAGGTCTTTGGTTACTCCATAACTGACCCTTGTCTAGGTTGGGAAAATACAGTAGCCTTGGTAGAAGAAATTTATACTACCTTAACAAAATAAGTGAAAAGGATGGAGTTGGGGGAATCTCAGCTCCTTTTATGAGTATGATAGTTGGACACGGAATTGACATCGAAGAATTGGCTTCGATAGAAAACGCAGTTACACGACGTGAGGGCTTTGCTAAGCGCGTGCTGACCCCTAAAGAAATGGAGCGTTTTACCAGTCTCAAAGGGCGCAGACAGATCGAATACTTGGCAGGCCGCTGGTCGGCTAAGGAGGCCTTTTCCAAGGCTATGGGGACAGGAATTGGCAAGCTGACCTTTCAGGATTTGGAAGTTTTGAACAATGAACGAGGAGCTCCCTATTTTAGTCAGGCACCATTTTCAGGAAAAATTTGGCTGTCAATCAGCCATACAGATCAGTTTGTGACAGCCAGTGTCATTTTGGAGGAAAATCATGAAAGCTAGTCCACATAGACCAACCAAGGCTCTGATATTTCTGGGAGCTATTCGACAAAATATTCAGCAAATGGGGGCTCATATCCCTGAAAGAACGCTCAAGTGGGCAGTGGTCAAGGCCAATGCTTATGGTCATGGAGCTGTTGCCGTTGCGATGGCGATTCAGGATGATGTTGATGGATTTTGTGTTTCCAATATTGATGAAGCTATTGAACTTCGTCAGGCTGGACTCAGCAAGAAAATCCTCATTCTAGGTGTATCTGAGTTAGAAGCTATTGGCCTAGCTAAAGAATACGACATCACCTTGACAGTGGCTGGACTGGAGTGGATTCAAGCTCTCTTAGCTAGGGAGACAGATTTATCTGGCTTAACGGTTCACCTCAAGATTGACTCAGGGATGGGACGAATTGGTTTTCGAGAAGCCAGCGAGGCTGAGCAGGCTCAAGCCTTGCTCCAACAACACGGTGCTCGCGTTGAGGGGATTTTTACCCACTTTGCTACTGCAGATGAAGAATCAGATGCCTATTTTAATACCCAGTTAGAACGATTTAAAGCTATTTTGGCAAGTATGAAGGAAGTCCCAGAGCTGGTTCATGCCAGCAACTCGGCAACGACCCTCTGGCATGCAGAGACTATTTTCAATGCAGTCCGTATGGGAGATTCCATGTATGGTCTCAATCCAAGTGGAGAGGTTCTGAACTTGCCTTATGATTTGACACCAGCCTTGACCTTGGAATCTGCTCTGGTTCATGTCAAGACAGTTTCAGCTGGAGCTTGCATGGGATATGGAGCAACTTATCAAGCGGATAGCGAGCAAGTCATCGCGACGGTGCCAATCGGCTATGCGGATGGTTGGACACGAGACATGCAGAATTTCACTGTCTTGGTAGATGGTCAAGCTTGCCCAATCGTCGGACGAGTATCTATGGACCAAATCACTATTCGGCTGCCTAAGGTTTACCCACTAGGAACAAAAGTAACCCTGATCGGCACAAACGGTGACAAGGAAATCACAGCAACTCAGGTAGCGACCTACCGTGGAACCATTAACTATGAGGTGGTTTGTCTCCTCAGTGACCGCATTCCGAGAGAATATCATTAAACTAAAGAAAGGAGTAGAGCATGAATCTACACCAACCCTTGCATGTCTTGCCTGGTGTGGGACCAAAGTCAGCAGAGAAATACGCCAAACTAGGAATTGAAAACTTGCAAGACCTCTTGCTCTACTTTCCTTTCCGTTATGAAGATTTCAAGACCAAGCAGGTGCTAGAGTTGGAAGATGGCGAAAAGGCTGTTCTGTCTGGTCAGGTAGTGACTCCTGCTAGTGTCCAGTATTATGGTTTCAAGCGCAATCGCCTGCGTTTTAGCCTCAAGCAGGGAGAGGTCGTTTTTGCGGTGAATTTTTTTAACCAGCCCTATCTGGCTGATAAGATAGAGTTGGGTGCAACTCTTGCTGTCTTTGGGAAATGGGACCGTGCCAAGGCCAGTCTGACTGGGATGAAGGTTCTGGCTCAGGTGGAAGATGACCTCCAACCTGTTTATCGTCTGGCTCAGGGAATCAGTCAGGCCAGTCTGGTTAAGGTCATTAAGACAGCTTTTGATCAGGGATTGGACCTCTTGATAGAGGAAAATCTTCCCCAGTCTTTACTGGATAAATACAAACTCATGTCCCGTTGCCAGGCTGTTCGCGCTATGCATTTTCCTAAGGATTTGGCAGAATACAAGCAGGCCATTCGCCGGATCAAGTTTGAGGAACTCTTTTACTTCCAAATGCAATTGCAGACGCTCAAGTCTGAAAATAGAGTTCAGGGAAGCGGTCTGGTTCTGAATTGGTCCCAGGAAAAAGTGACAGCCGTTAAAGAAAATCTGCCTTTCGCCCTGACCCAAGCTCAGGAAAAGAGTCTGCAGGAGATTTTGACCGACATGAAGTCCGACCATCACATGAATCGTCTCCTGCAAGGAGATGTGGGGAGCGGAAAGACGGTGGTTGCTGGCTTGGCTATGTTTGCTGCAGTGACGGCTGGCTATCAGGCAGCTCTCATGGTACCGACAGAAATCCTTGCGGAGCAACACTTTGAGAGTTTACAGAACCTTTTTCCAGACTTGAAACTGGCTCTCTTGACAGGTTCCTTAAAAGCTGTAGAAAAAAGAGAAGTTTTAGAGACCATTGCCAAGGGTGAGGCTGATTTGATTATCGGAACACACGCTCTGATACAGGATGGGGTTGATTATGCTCGTCTTGGTTTGATTATCATCGATGAGCAGCATCGTTTTGGTGTGGGCCAAAGGCGTATTTTACGGGAAAAAGGGGACAATCCTGACGTTCTCATGATGACGGCGACGCCCATTCCACGGACGCTGGCTATCACAGCCTTTGGAGATATGGATGTTTCCATTATTGACCAAATGCCAGCAGGGCGGAAGCCTATTGTGACGCGCTGGATTAAGCATGAGCAACTGGCTCAAGTCTTGACTTGGTTAGAGGGAGAAATTCAAAAAGGTTCGCAAGCCTATGTTATCTCTCCCCTGATTGAAGAATCTGAAGCTCTGGATCTGAAAAATGCCATTGCCTTATCTGAGGAGTTGACGGCTCATTTTGCAGGTAAGGCTGAAGTAGCTCTTCTACATGGTAAGATGAAGAGTGACGAAAAAGACCAGATTATGCAGGAATTCAAAGAGAGAAAAACGGATATTCTGGTTTCGACAACGGTTATTGAGGTTGGGGTCAATGTTCCCAATGCGACAGTTATGATTATCATGGATGCAGACCGGTTCGGTCTCAGTCAGCTTCACCAGCTCAGAGGTCGTGTCGGTCGGGGAGACAAACAGTCCTACGCTGTTCTTGTAGCTAATCCCAAGACGGAGTCTGGGAAGGACCGCATGCGTATCATGACAGAAACTACCAATGGATTTGTCCTTGCGGAGGAAGATTTAAAAATGCGTGGTTCTGGTGAGATTTTTGGAACCAGACAGTCAGGACTTCCAGAGTTTCAAGTGGCGGATATTATCGAAGATTTTCCGATTTTAGAAGAAGCCAGAAAGGTTGCCAGCTACATTAGTTCGATAGAAGGTTGGCAAGAGGATCCAGAATGGCGCATGATTGCTCTCCATCTGGAAAAGCAAGAACATCTAGATTAAGCCTTTTCTAAGAAATCTATAAGCTAGCTTTTAGGTTTGGGTCTTATACTAGAGTCATCAAAAAGAAACGAGGACTCTCACATGACGATTAAAGTAACCTACCAAAAGAAATTCCAAACCGTCAAACTAGAGAAAGGAGCTAGCACCTATTGATACACAGAGAGCGGAAACGCTCTTTTTATTTTTAAAACTACTTTCAGACGATAGGTTTGAGGAAAGAGAATCTAAAATCACTTTCTATTTAGCATTCTTTCTTGCATTGCCTTCCTAGATATGCTAGAGTTATGATAGCGATTACAAAACTAAAGGAGCATGCTATGAAAAATCCAGCTTTGTTAGAAGAAATCAAGACCTATCTAGGACGGGATGAAGTTCCAGAAGATTTTGATGCTTTCTGGGATGAGGAAGTCAAAAAAGTATCCACACTTCCAGCCTACCAGTTGGAGGAAAGGGATTTTAACATTCCTCAAGTCAAGTGTTATGAACTGACCTTTGAAGGAAGCAATGAAGGCAAGGTCTATGCACGCGTCGTCCTGCCAAAGACTGAGGAGAAAGTTCCGCTAATCTTCCACTTTCATGGTTATATGGGACGTGGCTGGGACTGGGCCGACATGCTGGCCTATACTGTGGCTGGTTACGGTGTTGTTTCCATGGATGTGCGGGGCCAGTCGGGCTATTCGCAAGACGGCTTGCGCTCTCCACTAGGAAATACGGTGAAGGGGCATATCATCCGTGGTGCTGTGGAAGGTCGGGAACATCTCTTTTATAAGGATGTCTATCTGGATATTTACCAGTTGATCGAAATTGTTGCTAGTCTGCCACAGGTGGATGAGAAGCGACTTTCTAGTTATGGTGCCTCACAAGGAGGGGCTTTAGCTTTGGTTGCAGCAGCTCTCAATCCTCGGATTCAGAAAACAGTGGCCATCTATCCTTTCTTGTCAGACTTTAGACGAGTGCTTGAGATTGGCAATACCAGTGAAGCCTATGATGAACTCTTCCGTTATTTCAAGTTCCACGATCCCTTCCATGAAACAGAGGAGGAAATCATGGCGACCCTTGCCTATATCGATGTGAAAAATCTTGCCCATCGTATTCAAGGTGAGGTCAAGATGATTACGGGCTTGGATGACGATGTTTGCTATCCTATTACCCAGTTTGCGATTTACAACCGCCTAACTTGCGACAAGGCCTATCGCATCATGCCAGAGTATGCTCACGAAGCCATGAATGTTTTTGTCAATGACCAAGTCTACAACTGGCTCTGTGGTAGTGAAATTCCTTTTAAATATGTGAAGTGATGAATGAGAGCCCAGGAGCTCTCTTTTTCATGTCCAAAACTTGAAAGTACTTTTAGAAAATTTAAAATATTAAAATATTCTTAAAAGTAAAATCTATTCTGTAGGAACACAGATGTAAATATAAGACTTTATTGTATAATAAAGGAAAAGTCACTTGTGAAAGGAGGAAAAAGGCTGCTGGGTGCTTAAAGAATTCCTCAGCAGAAAATGGGAGAGGATTGGAAGCTCTCATTAAGTTGGATATTTTCTTGTAAAACTTGTCTCTTGAAGAGACAATAAAAATTTTTAAAGAAAAAAGAAAGCGCTTTATTTTATGAAAAATGAAAGGACAAACATGAATTACAAATATTTAGATCGGAAACAGCGATACGGAATTCGAAAATTTGCAGTTGGGGCGGCATCTGTAGTGATTGGTACAGTGGTATTTGGAGCAAATCCAGTCTTAGCTCAAGAGCAAGCCAATGCAGCAGGGGCCAATACAGAAACTGTCGAACCTGGTCAAGGTTTATCAGAATTGCCAAAAGAAGCGTCCTCGGGAGATCTTGCTCATTTGGATAAGGATTTGGCTGGTAAATTGGCAGCAGCTCAAGACAACGGCGTTGAGGTGGACCAAGACCATTTGAAAAAAAATGAGAGTGCAGAATCAGAAACCCCATCCTCTACCGAAACCCCTGCAGAAGAAGCAAATAAGGAAGAGGAATCAGAGGATCAGGGTGCTATTCCTCGTGACTATTACTCAAGAGATTTAAAAAATGCTAATCCTGTCCTTGAAAAAGAAGATGTTGAAACCAATGCAGCAAATGGTCAGAGAGTTGATTTATCAAGTGAACTAGACAAACTAAAGCAACTAAAAAATGCTACAATTCACATGGAGTTCAAACCAGATGCATCAGCTCCACGCTTTTACAATCTCTTCTCTGTATCCAGTGACACCAAGGAAAATGAGTACTTTACTATGTCGGTCCTTGATAATACAGCTCTTATTGAAGGGCGTGGCGCTAACGGGGAGCAGTTCTATGATAAGTATACAGATGCTCCTTTGAAAGTTCGTCCTGGACAATGGAATTCCATGACCTTTACTGTCGAACAACCAACAGCGGAGTTACCTCATGGTCGAGTTCGTCTCTATGTGAACGGTGTCTTATCTCGAACAAGCCTCAAATCTGGTAACTTTATCAAAGATATGCCAGATGTTAATCAAGTTCAACTTGGAGCAACCAAACGGGCCAATAAAACAGTTTGGGCATCAAACCTACAAGTGCGAAACCTAACTGTTTATGATCGTGCTTTAAGCCCAGATGAAGTTCAGACAAGAAGTCAACTATTTGAAAGAGGTGATTTAGAAAAGAAACTTCCTGAGGGAGCGAAAATCTCAGAGAAAGAAGACGTCTTTGAAGGTGGAATGAACAACCAACCAAATAAAGATGGTATCAAGAGTTATCGTATCCCAGCTCTTCTCAAGACAGATAAAGGAACGCTGATTGCAGGTGCAGATGAACGTCGTCTCCATTCGAGTGACTGGGGTGATATCGGCATGGTCATCAGACGCAGTGAAGATAATGGTAAAACTTGGGGAGATCGAGTAACTATTACCAACCTACGTGACAATCCAAAGGCTTCTGATCCATCAATCGGTTCACCAGTGAATATCGATATGACCCTGACTCAAGATCCTGAAACCAAACGCATTTTTGCCATTTATGACATGTTCCCAGAAGGAAAAGGAATCTTTGGAATGTCTTCGCAAAAAGAAGAAGCCTACAAAGAAATCAATGGTAAAACCTATCAACTCCTCTATCGAGAAGGTGAACAGGAAGCTTATACTATTCGAGAAAATGGTACAGTTTACACTCCAGATGGTAAAGCAACAGACTACCGTGTTGTTGTAGAACCTGTTAAACCGGCCTATAGCGACAAGGGTGATCTATACAAGGGTGACCAGCTACTGGGCAATATCTACTTCACAACAAACAAAACTTCTCCATTTAGAATTGCGAAGGATAGCTACCTATGGATGTCTTACAGCGATGACGACGGGAAGACCTGGTCAGCGCCTCAAGATATTACTCCTATGGTCAAAGCCGATTGGATGAAATTCCTAGGAGTAGGTCCTGGAGTGGGGATTACCCTTCGTACTGGACCACATAAAGGTCGAATCGTCGTTCCTGTCTATACGACCAACCGGGCTAACCACCTCAATGGTTCTCAATCATCTCGAATCATCTACTCAGACGACCATGGTAAGACTTGGCATATGGGTGGTGGTGTCAACGACAATCGTACACTTTATGATGGTACAGTAGTCGATTCAAGTACCATGAGTAATTATTATGCTCAAAATACAGAAGCTTCAGTTGTTCAGTTAAACAATGGGGACCTCAAACTCTTTATGCGTGGGTTGACAGAAGATCTACAGGTTGCAACCAGTCATGATGGTGGTCTAACTTGGGACAATAACGTTGAACGCTACGATGTGCCAGACGTTTATGTTCAAATGGCTGCGACTCACACGGTTCAAAATGGCAAAGAGTATATTCTATTAGCAAATGCAAATGGTCCTGGTCGTAAAAATGGTTATATTCGAGTGGCTCGTGTAGAAGAAGATGGTCAGTTAACTTGGTTGCACCACCATTTGATTCAAGAAGGTGAGTATGCTTATAACTCACTTCAACAAATCGGACCAGATGAATTTGGACTTTTATATGAACACCATGCTCCTGGAGGTGTTCCATACACACTTTCCTTCAAGAAGTTCAACTGGGATTTCTTGACCAAGGAAAGAGTTTCTCCTAAAGAAGCAAAAGTAAAATATGCTATCCAAAAATGGCCAGGCATTATAGCCATGGAGTTCGATTCGGAAGTATTGGTCAACAAGGCTCCGACCCTTCAATTGGCAAATGGCAAGACAGCAACCTTTATGACCCAGTACGATACAAAAACTCTCCTATTCACAATAGACCCAGGGGATATGGGTCAAAGGATTACAGGTCTAGCTGAGGGTGCAATTGAAAGCATGCACAATTTACCAGTTTCTTTAGCTGGCTCTAAACTAAGCGATGGTATTAATGGCAGTGAAGCTGCTATCCATGAGGTTCCAGAGTTCACAGGTGGTGTTAATGCAGAAGAAGCAGCGGTTCATGAAGTTCCGGAGTATACAGGTCCAATGGCAACAGTAGGTGAAGAACCAGCTCCTACAGTAGAAAAAACCGAATTCACTGGTGGAGTCAATGCTGAGGAAGCCCCAGTGGCAGAGATGCCAGAGTACACCGGTCCATTATCAACAGTAGGCGAAGAACCAGCGCCAACGGTTGAAAAGCCTGAATTTACAGGTGGGGTCAACGCTGTTGAGGCAGCAGTCCATGAACTTCCAGAGTTCAAGGGTGGTGTCAATGCAGTTCTAGCAGCCTCAAACGAACTTCCGGAATATAGAGGAGGTGCTAACTTTGTCTTGGCAGCTTCAAATGACCTGCCAGAGTATAAGGGAGGTGTCAATGGCGCTGAGGCAGCAGTCCATGAAGTGCCAGAGTACAAGGGAGACACCAATCTAGTATTAGTAGCTGCAGACAACAAACTGTCTCTAGGCCAAGATGTGACCTATCAAGCGCCAGCCGCTAAACAAGATGAACTTCCAAATACAGGAAGCAAGGAAACAAGCTCACTGATTTCCCTTGGTCTTGCAGGTGTTCTTTTATCCTTGTTTGCATTTGGCAAGAAGAGAAAAGAATAATAAGTAAAAGCTATTTGACTAGGTATCGGAAGAGATAGCAGGTTTTTCAGCCTGCTATCTTTCTTTATTAAATTTAGGTTGATTCGAAATCATAAGAGGTCTGAAACTACTTTCAGGATAGTCTGTTCTATAAAATAGTTTTGAAACTGAAATCTATTCTACTACAAGCTATTGAAAGCGCTTAACAAATGATATATAATAAGCCCATAAGAACAAGAAAGGGAGGAAAGGGGATGCCACAGATCAGCAAAGAAGCCTTGATTGAACAGATCAAAGATGGAATCATTGTCTCTTGCCAGGCACTTCCTCACGAACCGCTTTATACAGAAGCGGGAGGAGTCATTCCCTTGCTAGTCAAAGCGGCTGAGCAAGGTGGAGCAGTCGGTATCCGAGCAAACAGTGTTCGTGATATCAAGGAGATTAAGGAGGTTACGAAACTCCCGATTATCGGGATCATCAAACGTGACTATCCGCCACAGGAGCCATTCATTACAGCGACTATGAAAGAAGTTGATGAGTTGGCTGAACTAGACATTGAGGTCATTGCTCTGGATTGCACCAAACGTGAACGTTACGACGGTTTGGAAATTCAAGACTTTATCCGACAAGTCAAAGAAAAGTATCCACATCAACTCTTAATGGCTGATACCAGTACTTTTGAAGAGGGTATAGCAGCAGTTGAAGCCGGAATTGATTTTGTTGGAACAACCCTATCAGGTTACACCTCTTATAGTCCGAAAGTGGATGGTCCAGACTTTGAACTGATCAAAAAACTGTGTGAAGCAGGTGTGGATGTCATCGCTGAAGGGAAAATTCATACACCAGAACAAGCTAAGCAAATCCTTGAGTATGGGGTGCGAGGTATCGTTGTTGGTGGAGCTATTACTAGACCAAAAGAGATTACGGAACGCTTTGTTGCCGGTCTTAAATAACACAATCTCAAAAAAGAGGAGAGTGGTCGATGCGTCGGAGAAAATGAAAACGTATACAAATATAAAGAACTCATTATCCAATATGGATACGCTTATCAATTAGGAGAATACAAATGAAATTTAGAAAACTAGCTTGTACAGTACTTGCGGGTGCTGCGATTCTTGGCCTTGCGGCTTGTGGTAACTCTGGTGGAAGTAAGGATGCTGGAAGTTCTAGTAGCGATAGCGGAAAAACAGAAATCACTTGGTGGGCATTCCCAGTCTTCACACAAGAAAAAACGGGTGACGGTGTTGGAACTTATGAAAAATCAATCATCGAAGCTTTTGAAAAAGCAAATCCAGATGTAAAAGTGAAATTGGAAACCATCGACTTCAAGTCAGGTCCAGAAAAGATCACAACAGCTATCGAAGCTGGAACAGCGCCAGACGTACTCTTTGACGCACCAGGACGTATCATCCAATACGGTAAAAACGGTAAATTGGCTGAGTTGAACGACCTCTTCACAGACGAATTTGTCAAAGATGTCAACAACGAAAATATCGTACAAGCAAGTAAGGCTGGAGATAAAGCTTACATGTATCCAATCAGTTCAGCACCATTCTACATGGCAATGAACAAGAAAATGTTGGAAGATGCTGGTGTAGCTAACCTTGTTAAAGAAGGTTGGACAACTGATGACTTTGAAAAAGTTTTGAAAGCCCTTAAAGATAAAGGCTACACTCCAGGTTCATTGTTCAGTGCTGGTCAAGGGGGAGACCAAGGAACACGTGCCTTCATTGCAAACCTTTACGGTGGTTCTGTAACAGATAAAGATGTAACTAAATATACAACTGACGATCCTAAATTCGTCAAAGGTCTTGAAAAAGCTGCTAGCTGGATTAAAGACGGTTTGTTGAACAACGGTTCACAATTTGACGGTGGAGCAGACATCCAAAACTTTGCCAACGGTCAAACTTCATACACAATCCTTTGGGCACCAGCTCAAAACGGTATCCAAGCGAAACTCTTGGAAGCAAGTAAGGTAGATGTGGTAGAAGTACCATTCCCATCAGACTCTGGTAAACCATCTCTTGAATACCTTGTAAACGGATTTGCAGTATTTAATAACAAAGACGATAAGAAAGTCGCAGCTGCTAAGAAATTCGTTCAATTCATCGCAGATGACAAAGAATGGGGTCCTAAAGACGTAGTTCGTACAGGTGCTTTCCCAGTTCGTACTTCATTTGGCAAACTTTATGAAGACAAACGTATGGAAACAATCAGTGGCTGGACTAAATACTACTCACCATATTACAACACTATCGATGGATTTGCTGAAATGAGAACACTTTGGTTCCCAATGTTGCAATCTGTATCAAATGGTGACGAAAAACCAGCAGATGCTTTGAAAGTCTTCACTGAAAAAGCTAACGAAACCATCAAAAAAGCTACAAAACAATAAGCACTAAGTCAGATTGATTCCCCCTTTTCCCTGTGCACTACGGTGTAAGAAAAGGGGGACTTTTGTTTGAAATGGTAGGAACTGTCACGAAATTAAAATGAAGTTCTTACATAAGCGAATCTTAAAAAATTTCATTTTGGTTTTAAAACAGTTCAAGAAAATCAAAAACTATTCTATTTGAAAGAGAGGTGCCGACTGTGAAAGTCAATAAAATTCGTATGCGGGAAACAGTGATTTCCTACGCTTTCCTAGCACCAGTGTTATTCTTCTTTGTCATCTTTGTCTTGGCTCCTATGATTATGGGATTCATTACAAGTTTCTTTAACTACTCCATGACGAAATTTGAGTTTGTGGGCTTGGACAACTACATTCGCATGTTTAAAGACCCTGTCTTTATGAAGTCTTTGATCAATACCGTTATCCTGGTTATTGGATCTGTTCCGATTGTGGTTCTCTTCTCGCTCTTTGTAGCATCTCAAACCTATCATCAAAATGCCATTGCCCGTTCTTTCTATCGTTTCGTCTTCTTCCTTCCTGTAGTTACAGGTAGTGTTGCCGTAACGGTTGTATGGAAATGGATCTATGACCCACTATCAGGGATTCTAAACTTTGTCCTTAAGTCAAGCCATATCATCAGCCAAAATATTTCTTGGCTGGGTGACAAAAACTGGGCTTTGCTAGCGATTATGATCATCCTTTTGACAACATCTGTTGGTCAACCGATTATTCTTTATATCGCTGCCATGGGGAATATTGATAACTCACTTGTTGAAGCAGCGCGTGTAGACGGTGCGACTGAATTCCAAGTCTTCTGGAAGATCAAATGGCCTAGCCTTCTTCCAACAACTCTTTACATCGCGATCATCACAACCATCAACTCATTCCAATGTTTCGCCTTGATTCAGCTCTTGACTTCTGGTGGTCCAAACTACTCAACAAGTACCTTGATGTACTACCTTTACGAAAAAGCCTTCCAATTGACAGAATACGGCTATGCCAATACCATCGGTGTCTTCTTGGCAGTGATGATTGCCATTGTCAGCTTTGCTCAATTCAAGATCCTCGGAAACGACGTAGAATACTAAAGAAAGGAGACAGTTATGCAACCTACACAAAAGAAACCTTTAACAGCTTTCACTGTTATTTCAACGATTATCTTGCTCTTGTTGACCGTACTGTTCATCTTTCCATTCTACTGGATCTTGACAGGGGCCTTCAAATCACAACCTGATACCATTATGATTCCACCACAGTGGTTCCCTAAAATGCCAACCATGGAGAACTTCCAACAACTCATGGTGCAAAACCCTGCTATGCAGTGGATGTGGAACTCTGTATTTATCTCATTGGTAACCATGTTCCTAGTCTGCGCAACCTCTTCTCTAGCAGGTTATGTCTTGGCTAAGAAACGTTTCTATGGTCAGCGCATTCTCTTTGCAGTCTTTATCGCTGCCATGGCGCTTCCAAAACAAGTTGTCCTTGTACCATTGGTACGTATCGTCAACTTCATGGGAATTCACGATACTCTTTGGGCAGTTATCTTGCCTTTGATTGGATGGCCATTTGGGGTCTTCCTCATGAAACAGTTCAGCGAAAACATCCCAACAGAATTGCTTGAATCAGCTAAAATCGACGGTTGTGGTGAGATTCGTACCTTCTGGAGCGTAGCCTTCCCTATTGTGAAACCAGGATTTGCAGCTCTTGCGATTTTTACCTTCATCAATACTTGGAACGACTACTTTATGCAGTTGGTTATGTTGACTTCACGTCAAAACTTGACCATCTCACTCGGGGTTGCGACCATGCAGGCCGAAATGGCAACCAACTATGGTTTGATCATGGCAGGTGCAGCTCTTGCAGCAGTGCCAATCGTAACAGTCTTCCTTGTCTTCCAAAAATCCTTCACTCAAGGGATCACTATGGGAGCGGTCAAAGGTTAAGAAAAGTAAATTAGTGTATCAAGATTGCAGAAGTGGTCTTGACATGCCATGGAAATATAGAGTTATAAGTGTCTACAAAATGGAGAGTATGCAGTTACTTCGTGAAGTTTTGTCAGACACTTATAAACTTAAGAATGAACTCTTTTCATGATGCTAGATAGAGTAGGTTCGTTTTAGGGTAACTATTTCCCGCTTTAGTGGTATCTAAGATAAGCAATTAACGCTTATCTTAGACGGAATTTTTGAGACTGACGATGAAGGAGTGAAAGGCTCAAAAATTAGGAATGAAATTCCGAAGGAATTTGCTTCCGTCCGCACTGTTACAGGGAAATAGAGGAAGGATAATTCGGAACTGAAAACTAGTAACTATCAGAAACGAAGGAAACAGTATGATTTTTGACGATTTGAAAAACATCACCTTTTACAAAGGGCTTCATCCCAATCTAGATAAGGCTATCGACTATCTCTACCAGCACCGTAAGGATTCTTTCGAACTCGGTAAGTATGAGATTGACGGGGACAAGGTCTTTCTAGTTGTTCAGGAAAATGTCCTCAATCAAGCTGAAAATGATCAGTTTGAGCACCATAAACACTATGCAGACTTGCATTTACTGGTAGAAGGACATGAATATTCGAGCTACGGTTCACGTATCAAAGACGAGGCAGTAGCATTCGACGAAGTGAGCGACATTGGTTTTGTCCATTGTCATGAACGCTACCCAATCTTGTTGGGCTATCACAATTTTGCGATTTTCTTCCCCGGAGAACCACACCAGCCAAATGGCTACGCAGGGATGGAAGAAAAGGTTCGCAAGTATCTCTTTAAAATTTTGATTGATTAAAAGAATCAGGAGGAGCAAACATGGCACAAAAAGGAGTAAGCCTTATCAAGGCAGCATTTGATACAGATAATTTTCTCATGCGTTTCAGTGAGAAGGTCTTGGATATTGTGGCAGTCAATCTTCTTTTTGTCGTCTCTTGTTTGCCCATCGTGACGATTGGAGTGGCGAAAATCAGCCTCTATGAGACTATGTTCGAGATTAAGAGAAGCAGACGGGTACCAGTCTTTAGAACTTATATAAGGGCCTTCAAGCAAAATCTGAAACTGGGGCTTCAGTTGGGTCTGTTAGAGTTGGGCATTGTGTCATTAAGCCTTCTAGACCTCTATCTCTTCTGGGGACAGACTGCTTTGCCTTTCCAGATTGTGAAAGCAATTTGTTTGGGGATTCTCATCTTCCTCACTCTCGTGATGCTGGCTAGCTATCCCATCGCTGCGCGCTATGATTTATCTTGGAAAGAAGTGCTGCAAAAAGGGCTTATCTTGGCAAGTTTTAACTTTCCTTGGTTCTTCCTCATGTTAGCCATTCTCTTTCTCATAGTGATGGTTCTTTATCTATCCGCCTTCACTCTCCTTTTGGGTGGGTCAGCTTTTATCCTCTTTGGTTTTGGTTTGCTGGTCTTTCTCCAAGCAGGATTGATGGAGAAAATTTTCGCCAAATACCAGTAGGATGAGGTATTTCTGAAACTACTTTCAATCGTTACAGTTTCTAAAATACAAGTAGAAACTAAAATCTAAGTGTATACAAGATATTGAAAGCGATTTTCACAAGGTGTATACTAAACTTGTAAAAAATAGAACTGCTCTCAGCAGAAAAAAAGAAATCTTAGGAGAAAATCTATGTCAGATTTGAAAAAATACGAAGGTGTCATTCCAGCCTTCTACGCATGTTATGATGATCAAGGAGAAGTCAGTCCAGAGCGTACGCGTGCTTTGGTTCAATACTTCATTGATAAGGGAGTTCAAGGTCTCTATGTCAACGGTTCTTCTGGTGAATGTATCTACCAAAGTGTGGCAGACCGCAAATTGATTTTGGAAGAAGTCATGGCAGTTGCCAAAGGGAAATTGACCATTATCGCTCACGTAGCTTGCAACAATACCAAAGATAGTATGGAGCTTGCTCGCCACGCGGAAAGCTTGGGTGTAGATGCCATTGCAACGATTCCACCGATTTACTTCCGCTTGCCAGAATACTCAGTTGCCAAATACTGGAATGATATCAGTGCTGCAGCTCCAAACACAGACTACGTGATTTACAATATTCCTCAATTGGCAGGTGTTGCTTTGACTCCAAGTCTCTACACTGAAATGTTGAAGAATCCTCGTGTTATCGGTGTTAAGAACTCTTCTATGCCAGTTCAAGATATCCAAACCTTTGTCAGCCTTGGTGGAGAAGACCACATCGTCTTTAATGGTCCAGATGAACAATTCCTAGGTGGTCGCCTCATGGGTGCCAAAGCTGGTATTGGTGGTACTTATGGTGCTATGCCAGAACTCTTCTTGAAACTTAATGAGTTGATTGCAGAGAAAGATTTGGAAACAGCGCGTGAATTGCAATACGCTATCAACGCAATCATTGGCAAGCTCACTTCTGCTCATGGAAATATGTACGGTGTGATCAAAGAAGTCTTGAAAATCAATGAAGGCTTGAACATTGGTTCTGTCCGTTCACCATTGACGCCAGTGACTGAAGAAGATCGACCAGTTGTAGAAGCAGCTGCAGCCTTGATTCGTGAAACCAAGGAGCGCTTCCTCTAATCCATAAGGAGGTATTTATGACACACTACGTTGCAATTGATATCGGTGGAACCAACATCAAATATGGTTTGATTGACCAAGAAGGCCAACTTGTTGAATCGCATGAAATGCCAACCGAGGCGCATAAGGGTGGACCTCATATCTTACAAAAGACAAAAGATATCGTAGCCAGCTATATAGAAAAAGGCCCAGTAGCAGGTGTTGCCATTTCTTCTGCAGGAATGGTGGATCCTGATAAGGGTGAGATTTTCTATGCTGGTCCTCAGATTCCCAACTATGCAGGAACCCAGTTCAAGAAGGAAATCGAGACGAGTTTTGCTATTCTTTGTGAGATTGAAAATGATGTCAACTGTGCAGGTCTTGCTGAGGCAGTATCTGGTTCAGGTAAGGGAGCGAGTGTCACACTTTGCTTGACCATTGGAACAGGTATCGGTGGTTGCTTGATTATGGATGGGAAAGTCTTCCATGGATTTAGCAATTCGGCCTGCGAAGTCGGTTACATGCACATGCAGGATGGAGCTTTTCAGGATCTTGCTTCTACGACAGCCTTGGTTGAGTATGTAGCAACAGCTCATGGAGATTCAGTTGATCAGTGGAATGGGCGACGCATTTTCAAGGAAGCTACCGAAGGAAACAAGATCTGTATGGCTGGCATTGACCGCATGGTAGACTATTTAGGAAAAGGTCTGGCAAATATTTGCTACGTTGCCAATCCAGAAGTGGTCATTCTCGGTGGCGGTATCATGGGGCAAGAAGCTATCCTCAAACCGAAGATTCGCGCAGCCTTGAAGGCCGCCTTGGTACCAAGCCTAGCTGAAAAAACACGATTAGAATTTGCCCATCACCAAAATACAGCAGGGATGTTGGGTGCCTATTATCATTTTATACTCAATGAAAATCAAAGAGCAAAGTAGGAAGCTAGCCGTAGGCAGTACTTGAGTACGGCAAGGTGAAGCTGACGTGGTTTGAATTTGATTTTCGAAGAGT
>NZ_AJQY01000019.1:0-25686 GCF_000296875.1 Streptococcus sp. GMD1S
TCGTAGTCTTTGGCCTTAGCTGCTTCGACAATCCCTTTAACTGTTTTTTCGAGGTCAATGTCTTTTCGATAGTTGGTTTTTGGATTCTGAGCAAAGTTAGTCTTGGCACTGAGATAGAGGGTCGCATAACTTGCGCCTGTAACGGTTAGAGTTTCGTCCTGAACAGTCACCTTTCCGTCCGTTTTAATTCCTAGATAGGATGCAAATTGAAGGCCGTTATCTTTGACAGTCCCCTTTAGAAGGATCCCATGTTCATCTGTAGTGACATGTCCGTTCTTATAGTTGGAATATTCCCAAGAGTAGTCACCATTAGCAAGCAAGTCCTCTGTCAAGCTGTTCCAAAGGGTAAAGTCAAGCGTCTTGTTTCCTTTTTTGGTCAAGTGGGTCACAGTGACATCATCAGGATAGCTGGAGAAGGTTTCGCGTTTGAAGGTCGTCCCATCTTGGGTGTAAGAAGTGGTCGTAGTAGCTTCTGTGATATCTAAACCACGGTGATAATCTGTTACTGTATCCAACCCCTTTTTCTGGTTATTGAAGACCATAAAAATATCACCAAAGGCTAGGTAACGACCATATTGGGCGTTGTTTGGTCCGACTAGATTTTGTTCAGCCAGTTGTTTGGCTTTTTGGCGGTCTCCATCTTCTAGAGCTTTACGAATCTCCGCCAAGACCTTGTAGCGATCCTTGTAGTTCCCTCCATTATAGTCGCTACTGTCGGGTTGGGGACCTCCTGACCAGAGAGTCTTTTCGTTGTACTGGATTCTCTCTTCCCCAATGAGACCGAAAACCTTGGCTCCCATATCTCCATTTCCGACAGGAAGGGCTTGTTTTTCCCATCCATCATAGGAGGGAGCTGTTGGCTGATCGTAGTTGAGTTGATAGTTTTCTTGCTTTGTCACTGGCTGCTCTGCTTTTTCAGGTTCCTTATTTTCTTTAGCTTCTACAATGGCATCAGAACTAGTTTGGCTATTTGTCGTCTGAGTTTCGTTAGCTGGTTTGCTTTCGGAAACTACTGGACTTTCTGCTAGAGACGGATTTGTAGTTTCAGTAGTTTCAGCTGCTTTAGGCTCACTATCAGGCTTAGTGATAGCTTCGACAGAGGTTGGTTCAGTTTGCTTAACCTCAACACTGTCTGCAGCTACAGTGTGGTTGACTAGAAAAACAGCTCCCAGCAAAACAGAAGCAGTCCCAACCGTTAGTTTACGGATGCTATAGCGACAGGATTTCTCCCAAAAGTGTTTTTTCATAAAACCCTCCTTTGTTTGTTAGAAACCGCTTACATTTCATGAAGCAGTTTCGTTTATTTTGTTTCTATTTATCTCCTTACCTCCCATTCTAATGGTCGTTTAGCATTTGTCAAGAGCTTTTTAGCAAGATACATATTTGCTGTTGTTTTTCCTTAAAAAAGTAGAAGAAAGAGAGGAAAGGGTGAAATTATTCGTAATTTCATAGTTCAATCTGATTGTAAGACTAGCTTAGAATTGGCTTACCCCCCTCTTGAAAGCGTAAAACAAACTAGTCAGGAAAGTCACTTTATGGTATAATATAGAAGACTCAAAAAGAAACAGGAGAAAAAGAATGGATTTACTTTTAGCAATTGTCTTGATTGTGCTAGCTTTTCTAGGGGGAGCTCTTGGAGGGATTTACTTGGCTCGTAAGCAAATCGAAAAAAAATATGCTGACAACCCACGTTTGAACGCTGACGCAGTTCGTGCTCTCTTGAGTGCAAATGGTCAAAAACCAAGCGAAGCCAAGGTACAACAAGTTTACCACCAAATCATCCGCCAACAAAAAGCAGCCCTTGCTAAGAACAAAAAGAAATAAATAGGAAAAGTCTGGGATGAAAGTTCCAGACTTCTCACTATGTTCAATAGTTCTCAAGGATAAGACTTTTTCCTTGCATTCTATTGATATTTGATTATGATTAAGAGAGAGGCAGTTGCCATTCTATCAAGCTGTCTATCCGTTCATTTAGGACGAGTAATTATGATGAACTATCAATCAGAAAAAAGACTAGAAAGAAGACTGTATGGATAATCGACCAATTGGTTTTTTGGATTCGGGTGTCGGGGGCTTAACCGTTGTTCGTGAGCTCATGCGCCAGCTTCCCCATGAAGAAATCGTCTATATTGGAGATTCGGCACGGGCGCCCTATGGTCCCCGTCCTGCTGAGCAAATTCGTGAATATACTTGGCAGTTGGTCAACTTTCTCTTGACCAAGGATGTCAAAATGATTGTCATAGCTTGTAACACTGCGACTGCGGTCGTTTGGGAAGAAATCAAGGCCCAACTAGACATTCCTGTCCTAGGTGTGATTTTGCCAGGAGCTTCGGCAGCTATCAAGTCCAGTCAAGGTGGGAAAATCGGGGTCATTGGAACACCCATGACGGTCCAATCAGACATCTACCGTCAGAAAATCCATGATCTGGATCCGGATTTACAGGTGGAGAGTTTGGCCTGTCCCAAGCTTGCTCCCTTGGTGGAGTCTGGTGCCCTGTCAACCAGTGTTACTAAGAAAGTGGTCTATGAAACTCTGCGTCCCTTGGTCGGCAAGGTGGATAGCCTGATTTTGGGTTGTACCCATTACCCACTCCTTCGCCCTATCATCCAAAATGTCATGGGACCAAAGGTTCAGCTCATCGATAGTGGGGCAGAGTGTGTACGGGATATCTCGGTTTTGCTTAACTATTTTGAAATCAACCGTAGCCGAGATGCGGGACCTCTTCAACATCGTTTTTACACAACAGCCAATAGCCAAAGTTTTGCCCAGATTGGAGCAGAATGGCTGGAAAAAGAGATTCATGTGGAGCATGTAACTTTATGACAAATAAAATTTATGAATACAAGGATGACCAGGACTGGTATGTCGGTGTATGGGATGTCTATGGAGACATCTATAGCCTTATCAAAGATCCTCTCGAGCTTGATTTTATGGATTTAGCGCGGATTTTTCGTGACGAGGAAAACGGCTTTCCGATTACGATAACGGTGATGCGCTGGTCTTCTAACTTTCGTCTGCTCTCCTTTATCGTTGAGATTTTAAATGCAGAAGCAGGCCGTAATCTAGAAGTCATCCAACGTCAGGGAGCTCTGCTCTTGGTTGAAGATGGAAAGCTTTTGCATGTTGAATTGCCTAAAGAAGGAGTCGATGTAGAAGCCTTCTTTGAAACTAGCAAGGTTAGAGAAACTCTGCTCATTGCGACTCGTAACGAGGGCAAGACCAAGGAATTCCGAGCTATCTTTGACAAGTTAGGCTACGATGTGGAAAATCTCAATGACTATCCAGATCTGCCTGAAGTAGCTGAAACAGGTATGACCTTTGAAGAAAATGCTCGACTTAAAGCAGAAACTATTTCCCAATTAACAGGAAAGATGGTTTTGGCAGATGACTCAGGTCTCAAAGTCGATGTCCTTGGCGGTTTGCCAGGAGTCTGGTCAGCGCGATTCGCTGGTGTAGGAGCAACTGATCGTGAAAACAATGCCAAACTCTTGCACGAATTGGCCATGGTCTTTGAATTCAAGGACCGCTCAGCTCAATTCCATACAACCCTAGTCGTAGCTAGTCCAAACAAGGAAAGCTTGGTTGTCGAAGCTGACTGGCCAGGTTATATCAACTTTGAACCCAAGGGGGAAAATGGCTTTGGCTATGACCCGCTTTTCCTTGTGGGAGAGACAGGTAAGTCAGCAGCTGAATTAACCCTTGAAGAAAAAAATAGCCAATCTCACCGCGCCTTAGCCGTTAAGAAACTTTTGGAGGTATTTCCATCATGGCAAAGCAAACCATCATTGTAATGAGTGACTCCCACGGAGATAGCTTGATTGTGGAAGAAATCCGTGACCGCTATCTGGGTAAAGTTGATGCCATTTTTCACGATGGTGACTCAGAACTCCGTCCAGACTCTCCGCTTTGGGAGGGCATCCATGTCGTCAAAGGAAATATGGACTTTTATGCTGGCTACCCAGAACGTTTGGTGACTCAACTTGGTCCCACCAAGATCATACAGACGCATGGACACTTGTTTGACATCAATTTCAATTTTCAAAAGTTGGACTACTGGGCTCAGGAAGAAGATGCCGATATCTGTCTCTATGGTCACTTGCATGTGCCAAATGCTTGGATGGAAGGAAAGACTCTTTTTCTAAATCCAGGCTCCATCAGCCAACCACGAGGAACTATTAGAGAATGCCTCTATGCCCGTGTGGAGATTGATGACAGCTATTTCAAAGTAGACTTTTTGACACGTGATCATGAGGTTTATCCGGGCTTGTCCAAGGAGTTTACTCGATGATTGCCAAGGAATTTGAAGCATTTTTATTGGAGCAGGAAGAGACTTTTCTTACCCCTGCTGAGAATCTAGCAGCCTTGATTGATACCCATAATGCTGATCATGCAATTTTGGTGCTGAGCCAAATTACCTATACCCGTATCCCTGTTGTGACCTTTGACAAACGCTTTGTCGGAACCATTGGTCTGAGAGACATTTTGGCTTATCAAATGGAGCAAGGTTTGACGGATGAGCAGATGGCAACGACAGACATCGTCAATATGACCAAGACGGATGTGGCAGTTGTCGCTCCAGACTATAACATCACAGAGGTCCTCCATAAACTGGTAGATGAACCTTTCTTACCAGTCGTAGATGGTGAAGGGATTTTTCAAGGAATCATCACGCGCAAGTCTATCCTCAAGGCTGTCAATGCTCTCTTACATGACTTTAGTAAGGAATATGAGATTCGATGCAAATGAGAGATAGGATTTCAGCCTTTTTAGAGGAAAAACAGGGCTTGTCTGCCAATTCCAAGCAGTCCTATAAGTATGATCTAGAGCAATTTTTAGACATTGTGGGTGAGCGGATCTCTGAAACTAGTCTCAAGATTTACCAAGGCCAGCTAGCCAATCTAAAAATCAGCGCCCAGAAGCGAAAACTTTCGGCCTGTAACCAATTTCTCTACTTTCTCTATCGAAAAGAAGAAGTGGACAGTTTTTATCGTTTGGAATTAGCCAAACAAGCTGAAAAGAAGACTGAAAAACCAGAGATTCTAGACCTAGACTCTTTTTGGCAGGAAAGTAATTATACAGAAGGACGCTTGCTGGCGCTTCTTATCTTGGAGCTAGGGCTCTTGCCTAGTGAGATTTTAGCCCTTAAGGTTGCAGATATCAATCTGGATTTTCAGGTGTTGCGAATCAGCAAGGCTTCCCAACAGAGAATTGTCACCATACCCACGATCTTGACTCCAGAGCTAGAACCCTTGATGGGGCAGACCTATCTCTTTGAAAGGGCAGGGAAAGCCTATTCTCGCCAATGGGCCTTTCGTCAGCTGGAGTCCTTTGTCAAGGAGAAAGGTTTCCCCACCTTATCAGCCCAAGCCTTGCGGGAACAGTTTATTCTAAGACAAATAGAAAACAAGGTTGATTTGTACGAAATTGCAAAAAAATTAGGATTAAAAACAGTCCTGACCTTAGAAAAATATAGATAATGGATATTAAATTAAAAGATTTTGAAGGGCCACTGGACCTGCTCTTGCACTTGGTTTCTAAGTACCAGATGGATATCTACGATGTGCCTATTACAGAAGTCATCGAACAGTACCTAGCCTATGTCTCAACCCTGCAGGCCATGCGTCTGGAAGTGACTGGTGAGTACATGGTCATGGCCAGTCAGCTCATGCTGATCAAGAGCCGCAAGCTCTTGCCAAAGGTAGCAGAAGTGACAGACTTAGAGGGTGACCTGGAGCAAGACCTTCTCTCCCAAATCGAAGAATACCGCAAGTTTAAACTCTTGGGTGAGCACTTGGAGGCTAAGCACCAAGATCGGGCTCAGTACTATTCCAAAGCGCCGACAGAGTTGATCTACGAAGATGCGGAGCTTGTGCATGATAGGACGACCATTGACCTCTTTTTGGCATTTTCAAATATCCTAGCCAAGAAAAAAGAGGAGTTCGCACAGAATCACACGACCATCTTGCGGGATGAGTATAAGATTGAGGACATGATGATCATCGTAAAAGAGTCCTTGTCAGGACGAGATCAGTTGCGTTTGCAGGATTTGTTCAAGGAAGCCCAGAATGTTCAAGAGGTTATTACCCTCTTTTTGGCAACCCTAGAGTTAATCAAAACCCAGGAACTGATCCTCGTGCAAGAGGAGAGTTTCGGAGATATCTATCTCATGGAAAAGAAGGAAGAAAGTCAAGAGGCACAAAGCTAGACTTGATAGAGAGGAAAGATGAGTACTTTAGCAGAAATAGAAGCGCTCTTGTTTGTAGCAGGTGAAGATGGGATTCGAGTCCGTCAGTTGGCTGAACTCCTATCGCTTCCCCCGACAGGCATCCAGCAGAGTTTAGAAAAATTAGCCCAAAAGTATGAAAAAGACCAAGAGTCTAGCTTGTCCCTGATTGAGACAGGGGGCGCTTACAGATTGGTGACCAAGCCTCAATTTGCAGCGATTTTGAAGGAATACTCCAAGGCGCCCATCAACCAGAGTTTATCTCGGGCGGCCCTTGAGACCTTGTCCATCATTGCCTACAAGCAACCGATTACCCGAATTGAGATTGATGCTATCCGTGGGGTTAACTCGAGTGGGGCCTTGGCGAAGTTGCAGGCCTTTGACTTGATACGAGAAGATGGGAAAAAAGAAGTTTTGGGTCGCCCTAATCTCTATGTGACTACGGATTATTTTCTAGATTACATGGGGATTAACCATTTAGAAGAATTACCAGTGATTGATGAGCTTGAGATTCAAGCCCAAGAAAGCCAATTATTTGGTGAAAGGATAGAAGAAGATGAGAATCAATAAGTATATTGCCCACGCAGGTGTGGCCAGTAGGAGAAAAGCAGAAGAGTTGATCAAGCAAGGTTTGGTGACAGTTAACGGTCAAGTGGTGCGTGAACTCGCAACGACCATCAAGTCTGGTGACAAGGTCGAAGTGGAAGGCCAGCCCATCTACAACGAAGAAAAGGTCTACTATTTGCTTAACAAACCACGCGGAGTGATTTCCAGTGTGACAGACGACAAGGGCCGCAAGACTGTTGTAGACCTCTTGCCCAATGTAAAAGAACGGATTTACCCAGTTGGACGTTTGGACTGGGATACATCAGGTGTCTTGATTTTGACCAATGATGGTGATTTTACGGATGAGATGATTCACCCCCGTAATGAGATTGATAAGGTCTATGTCGCGCGTGTTAAAGGTGTGGCCAACAAAGAAAATCTCCGTCCCTTGACCCGTGGACTTGAGATTGATGGCAAGAAAACTAAGCCAGCTGTATATGAAATTCTCAAAGTGGATCCAGTCAAAAATCGCTCAGTAGTGCAGTTGACTATCCATGAAGGACGCAACCATCAGGTTAAAAAGATGTTTGAAGCCGTCGGTCTTCAAGTGGATAAGTTGTCGCGGACACGTTTTGGACACCTAGACTTGACAGGTCTTCGTCCGGGAGAATCCCGTCGCCTTAATAAAAAAGAAATCAGCCAACTACACACTATGGCTGTAACCAAGAAATAATGAAACGCATCTTAATAGCGCCAGTACGCTTTTACCAACGTTTTATCTCCCCAGCCTTTCCCCCCTCTTGTCGCTTTGAGCCGACTTGTTCCAACTACATGATTCAGGCTATTGAAAAACATGGCTTCAAGGGTGTTCTGATGGGCTTGGCTCGGATTTTACGTTGCCACCCCTGGTCGAAAACAGGTAAGGACCCCGTCCCAGATCACTTTTCCCTCAGACGAAATCAAGAAAAAAAATAACCCAACATCACCTGATGTTGGGTTTTCTTGTTTATTTCAAAGCTTTTTGAGCGTCTTCAATCATGAGTTTAGTTGATTCAAGTCCGCCTCCGCTTAGATACCAGAGGTCTGGTGTTAGTTGGATGATTTTACCATTTTTAGCAGCAGGAGTTTCAGCGATGAGGGCATTTTCTAGGACGCCATCGTTGCTTGAGTTGTCCCCACCAATGGCAAGGGTACGGTTGATGACAAAGAGGATGTCAGGATTGATTTCTTTGACACTTTCAAAGCTGACTTCTTGTCCGTGGCGAGAGTCTTCAAATTTGGTGTCAGTTGGCTTGAATTTTAAGGTTTGATACAAGAAAGAGAAACGAGATTGGGCACCAAAGGCAGCCATTTTTCCTTCATTGAGGAGGATAGCAAGGGCTTTTTTGTCAGAACTTTCGTTTTTAGTAGCGACTTCTTGGATGCTCTTATCTAGGTTAGCCAATTCTTGCTTGGCTTTCTGAGTGCCTGTTTCACCAAAGGCGCTTGCAAGGGATTCGATGTTGGTCTTGGTAGAAGTCCAGTAGTCGTCCTTACTTGCTTGGAAGAGAACGGTTGGAGCAATTTCTTTGAACTTGTCTACGAATTTTTGGGTACGTGGAGAAGCGATAATCAAATCCGGCTCAAGAGCAGCAATGGCTTCTAGGTCTGGCTCAACCATGGAACCCACATTGTTGACATTTCCTGTAAGATCTTTTAGGTAAGTCGGAACAGTTTTTGTAGGCATTCCGACGATATTCTTTTCAAAACCTAAAGCGCGAATAGTATCCGCAGCACCGAGGTCAAAGGTCACAATCTTTTCAGGAACCTTTGAAAGTTTGACCTCATCTAGTGAACTTTTAATGGTTATCTCTGTTGGAGCAGAGCTACTTGTCTCTGTCTGGCTATTGCTTGAATTTGTATTTGTACTACATGCACCAAGTAAGAGCAAGAAGCTAGCCGCTAGGGCAGTGAGATAAAGTTTAAGGGATGTTTTCATGATTTCTCCTTTTTAAAATATAGTAACGATGTAGGGGGTCTCTTAAATAGGTTTGTTAGCTAAGAGACAGAGGGTTCTCTAACATGAGTTCAGAATAGCTAGCTATAGATACAGATCTTTTTGCCATTGATATCAGCCAGTGTGATGGGAATCTCATAAAGTTGACTGAGCAGGTCAGCCTGCATGATTTGAGCAGTCGTTCCCTTGCAAAAGACTTGACCGTCCTTAAAGGCAACAATTTCATCCGCATATTGGCTAGCCATGTTGATATCGTGGAGGACGATGATAATGGTTTTGCCAAGTTCCTCCACCAGTCGCCGAAGGATCTGCATCATGCTGACACTTTGCTTGATATCGAGATTGTTAAGCGGTTCGTCCAGCAAGATAAAGTCTGTATCCTGGGCTAGTACCATAGCGATAAAGACACGTTGGAGTTGTCCGCCAGACAGACTATCGATGTAGCGGTCTTTTAAGTTGGTCAGTTCCAGATAGTCAAGGGTTTCTCGAATTTTTTCCCAGTCTTCCGCCCTCAGTCGACCACGACTGTAGGGAAAACGTCCAAAGCTGACCAGTTCTTCTACAGTCAATTTGGCTTGGTAATTAATCTTCTGCTTTAGGATGGTGAGTTCTTTGGCCAGTTCTTGGGAATTCCAGCTTTCGATTTCCCGGCCTTTAATACTGAGAATCCCCTGATCTTTCTTGGTCAGTCTGCTCATGATGGAGAGAAGAGTTGATTTCCCGGCGCCGTTTGGACCAATGAAGGCTGTCAGTTTCTGAGGACTGACTTCAAGGGAAATGTCTTGCAAAATATCCTGTTTTTGAATGGATTTGTCAATGTTTTCCAGTTTCACTGACGTGCCCTCCTGTAAAGTAAGATAAAGAATAAGAGACCACCCACACTCTCGATGATCATGCTGATGCGAATTTCCAGCGCAAAGACTCGTTCGATGAGGGCTTGCCCCAAGGTCAAACTAATAAATCCAATCAGAATGGCTACGATAAAGAGCAACTTGTGCCGATAATCTTTGACAATCAGGTAAGTGAGATTGGCTAGCATAAAGCCGAAGAAGGCCATAGGTCCTACCAAGGCAGTCGCTGTTGAGGTCAAAAGCACGATGCCCCAGAGGAGTTCTCTCTGTTCTTTTTCAACATCGAGTCCCAGTATCTGAGCCGTTTCTCTTTGCAGGTGCAAGACATCCAGAACGACTGCTTTTCGAAAGAAAAAGATTGTCAAGGCAAGGATGATCAGAGAACCGATGGCTAGGATGGAAGTGTTGAGATGCTGAAAGGAGGCAAAGAGAGTGTTCTGCAGTTTATCGTATTCATTTGGATCCATCAGGACTTGGAGGAAGGTACTGATATTTCGAAAGAGACTTCCCAGGGCTAGGCAGATTAGCAGAATGAAAACCAGATCTTGCTTCATCAGCGTCTTCAAGTAGCCTTGTAAGGCGAGAAAGAAGAGGGATTGAAGCAGAAGCAAGATTAGAAATTCTAAGACAGGCGACTTTCCAAGCTGTAGAAATTTGCTTTCAAATATCAGTAGCAGGGTCTGTAGCAAGACATAGAAGGATTCGATTCCCAAAATACTTGGCGTCAGAAAGCGATTTTCCGTCAGGGTTTGAAAACTAATGGTCGAAATCCCTGTCGCGACGGCTACCAAGAGATAAACGATGATTTTTTGGGAACGTAGCTTCCAGGCAAAGGAAGATAGATGGGTGATGGGCCAAAAGTAGAGAAGACAAGCTCCAATGGCCAGAATAATGAGAAGGCAGAAGAGCTTGGTATGTTTGCTTTTAAACTGCATCTTTTTGTCCCCCTCTCCAGAGAAGTAGGATAAAGACGAGGCTACCGATGATTCCTAGTAGGAGACTGACAGACAGCTCATAGGGCCGAATCAAGACTCGAGAGAGGATGTCGCAGGCCAGAACCATATTGGCTCCGACCAGAGCGACCATGAGTTTAGTTTGGCTCAGATTATCTCCATAGCGCTTGCGGACAAGATTGGGAACGATGACTCCGAGAAAAGGCAAGGCACCCACGGTAATCATGGTGACACTTGTCGTTAGCGCCACCAGAAAAAGGGCCAGTTTTTCAAGTAGAGAGTAAGAAATCCCCAAACTTTCACTGGTTTCCTTGCCCAGATTCATGATGGTGAAGGTTTGGGAGAATTTCCAAACGGCTATCAGGATAATGAGGCCTAAGAAGAGCCACTCATACTGATGGGTCTGAATCATGGAGAAGGAGCCCTGGGTCCAAGCAGTCATACTCTGAACCAGATTGAAACGATAGGCGATAACTTCTGTGACAGAACCGATAATCCCACTATAGATGATCCCGATCAAGGGCAACATCCACCTTTCCTTTACAGAAAAAATAGTCATAAAGGCCAGGAAAAAGAGGGTAAATAAAATGGATGAGCCAAAAGCAAAGAGCATCTTTTGGGTCAGACTCGCAGACGGAAAGACAAAGAGGCTTAACACCATTCCCAGTTTAGCGGCTTCTGTGGTTCCGACTGTACTTGGAGCAGCGAATTGATTTTGAGTAATGGTCTGCATGAGGAGTCCTGCCATGCTCATACTGGAGGCTGCAAGGAGAATACTGATGGTTCTTGGAAGACGCGACTCTTGAAAGAGAAGCCAGGTCTGTTGGTCAAAAGCAAAGAATTTTTCCCAAGAAAAATCACTGGTTCCAATGGTAATGGAGAGAAAGACCAGGAGTAGAAGTAAGCCTGTTAAAATATGAGAGAGTTTCATGCCCCGTCCTTTCATGTAGATTTGGTATAAAAATACCCTTGGAGATAATGTAACACGATTTTTTTAATCTGTCAATAAATTTTCTGACAATTTAATGTAAAAAGAAAGAAAAATTTCTGAAATTACATCTGCCCCTCTCTTTTATTGGAAAACTGAGTAAAAACCAATCCACCTTCCCACTATCCTTCTCCTATAAAAAGTGGTAAAATGGAGGACAGAAAGAAGGAACTGATATGACAACATTATTTTCAAAAATCAAAGAAGTAACAGAGCTTGCTGCAATCTCAGGTCATGAAGCGCCTGTCCGGACTTATCTTCGTGAAAAGTTGACACCACACGTGGATGAAGTGGTGACAGATGGCTTAGGTGGTATTTTCGGTATCAAGCATTCAGAAGCTGCGGATGCACCACGCGTCTTAGTCGCTTCTCACATGGACGAAGTTGGTTTTATGGTCAGCGAGATTAAGCCAGATGGAACCTTCCGTGTGGTTGAAATCGGTGGCTGGAACCCTATGGTGGTCAGCAGTCAACGCTTTAAACTCTTTACTCGTGACGGTCGTGAAATTCCCGTGATCTCAGGTTCTGTTCCTCCACATTTGACACGTGGAACAGGTGGGCCAACCATGCCAGCTATTTCAGATATCATTTTTGATGGTGGTTTTGCGGACAAGGCTGAGGCAGAAAGCTTTGGTATCCGTCCAGGTGACACCATTGTCCCTGATAGCTCTGCTATCTTGACAGCCAATGAAAAAAATATCATCTCAAAAGCTTGGGACAACCGCTACGGTGTTCTCATGGTAAGCGAGCTAGCAGAAGCCTTGTCAGGTCAAAAACTCGGAAATGAACTCTACCTTGGCTCGAACGTCCAAGAAGAAGTTGGTCTTCGTGGCGCTCATACTTCTACAACTAAGTTTGATCCAGAAGTTTTCCTAGCTGTTGACTGTTCACCTGCTGGTGATGTTTATGGTGGTCAAGGCAAAATTGGGGACGGAACTTTGATTCGCTTCTACGATCCAGGTCACTTGCTCCTCCCAGGTATGAAGGATTTCCTTTTGACAACGGCTGAAGAAGCAGGTATCAAGTACCAATACTACTGTGGAAAAGGTGGAACAGACGCTGGAGCAGCTCATCTGAAAAATGGTGGTGTCCCATCAACAACCATCGGTGTCTGCGCTCGTTATATCCACTCTCACCAAACTCTCTACGCGATGGATGACTTCCTAGAAGCTCAAGCTTTCTTGCAAGCCTTGGTGAAAAAATTGGATCGTTCAACGGTTGATTTGATTAAACATTATTAAGCATAAGGGAGGTGGTCGGGATGGCAGAACCAAACCTAGAAAGCCTTATAAGAGATCTCTACAACCATGCTCGTCAGGGCTTGAGTGAAGATTTAGTTGCTGCTCTCCTAGAGACTGCTAAAAAACTACCCACTACAAATGAGCAATTACTAGCAGTCCGACTTTCAGGACTGGTCACCCGTGAATTGCTCATCAATCCCAAACACCCAGCACCTGAGTTGATCAACTTGGCGCGCTTTATCAAAAGAGAAGAAGCCAAGTATAGGGGCACTGCAGTTTCTGCTATCATGTTTGGAGAACTCTTTAAAATGCTTTGATTCCATTGTGAATCAAAGTATTTTTTATATGTTTCAAAAGAAATTCTTAATTAGGAGACGAAAAAAGCCATCCCATTCAGGATAGCTTTTAGGTTATTAGATTTGTTCAGCAATGACCTTTTCGGCTAGGTTCATAGCATGGTCAGACACACGAGTGTAGTGGGAAATGATGTCGATAAAGTTGACTCCAGCTTGTGTAGAACACTCACCCTTGTTAAGGCGTTTGATGTGGGTCTTTCTGAGAACGCGTTCCATATTGTTGATTTCTTTATGACGTTCAATCAGACTCTGAGCTTTTTCAATATCATTGTTTTCCACACTATCAAGGGCATCCTTGATAAATGCAGTTGTTGCTTGATAAATCTCAGCTAATTCCTCTAAAGCAGCATCAGAAAATTGAACATTCTTACGTTGAAGGTAGTCTGTTAGGTTGAGCAAGCCTTCTGCGTGGTCCCCAATTCGTTCCAAATCACGAGATGAATCCAGAATGTTGGTCAAGACTTCGCTTTCCTTTTGGCTCAAGGATTCGCTTGAGAGTCGAATGAGGTAACGAGTGAGTTTTTCATCGATGGTGTTGATAGCTTCCTCTGTCTTGTGCCCTTTTTCAGCTACCTTTGCATCCAAACCGATGATATAGGTATAAGAAAGGTCAAAAGCTTTGGCTGCATAGTTCCCCAAGTGCAAGAGTTCTTTTTTGGCATTTCCTAGGGCAATAGAAGGAGATTGCTGGATAAGTTGTTCGTCGAGATAAAGAGGCTCGTACTTGACAACCTCGTCTTCACCAGGGATGAGCTTGGTTACAAAGTAGGCCAAGGCTCCGATGAATGGAAATTGTACAATGGTGTTACTTACGTTAAAGGCACCGTGCGAGAAGGCGATGGTCATCTCAGGTGAGAGGTGAAGGAGTGCCTGGAAGTACTCGATCATAGCAGTAAAGGGGCCTAATAAGATTAAGCAAAGAATAGTCCCTAAAACGTTAAAGGTAACGTGGGTTGCCGCAACGCGCTTTGCAGAGACATTGGCTCCAGCTGCCGCAATGATAACTGTTAGGGTTGTCCCGATATTATCTCCGAAAAGAACTGGTAGTGAACCTTTAAGGTCAAGGAACCCACCTGCATAGAGACCTTGCAAAATCCCGATAGTTGCAGAAGATGCCTGGATGAGGACGGTAATCACTGCACCAGCTACCACTCCTAAAATAGGATTTTGTCCCAAGGTTACCATATATTCCTTGAATTGTGGTAAATCTTTAAGTGGACTCATCCCGGCACTGATGAGGTTGAGAGCGTAGAAGATTCCCCCTACACCAAACAGGATGCGCCCGATATTGTTTGCTGTTCTGTTTTTTGTGAAGAAGAGGAACATGGTTCCAAGGAAAATCAAGGGTAAAGCATACTCGCCTAGTTTGAAACCGATGATAAAGGAAGTAACAGTGGTTCCGATGTTGGCTCCCATGATAATTCCGATAGCCTGTCTAAGAGTGAGAAGACTAGCGCTGACCAGTCCGACCGTGATAACTGTAACCCCCGTACTTGACTGAATCAGGGCAGTCACGACGATTCCGACTAGAACGCCTAAAAAGGGATTGCTAGTGTACTTGTCAATGTAAAAACGAAGGCGATCTCCAGCAGCTTGTTGCAAACCGTCTCCCATGGTCTTGATACTGTATAAAAATAGTCCTAGACCTCCTAAAAAGTGAAATAAAATTTCCTGCCAATTAATGGACATTTCTTTTTCCTCCGAAAAATAATAACGGAATTTCTCCTATTCTATTTTAAAGGATAAAAGTAAATCTCACAAGTGTTTAGCTGAAATTTTCATAAGAAACAAGAACTTTCTTTTAAAATGAGAGATAGATTCCCTTTAAGATAGATGATTTATAGGATTGTGTCCAAATTTTACTGATTATTATCCTAGTTATAGTTTTTATGTTAAATAGATTGACATCGCTTTCATATAGGATAAAATGAAGATGATTCTGTTCTGGTAGTGTGCACTGAGAACAGTTACTTTTTATCAAAAAGTAAAGCGCTTACTTTATATTTTATTAGGAGGATAAGATGAAAAATCTATTTTTTGAAAAACGTTGCCGTTACAGTATTCGTAAGCTGTCAATCGGGGCTTGTTCCTTGATGATTGGTTCAGCTCTATTTGTGAGTCCAGCTCTTGCCGAACAAGTCGCAGTCCCTGAAACAGCTGCAAATACGAGCGCTAAAGCGACAAGTACTAGTGAGACAACTAATCCAGATACTGCAGCTCTCGAAAAACAATTAGAGGAAACTGAAAACAAAGTAGCTGAGCAACCAATTTCAGAAAACACTCCAGCAATAACGGATCTGGTTAATGAAAAAGAAGAAGCGAAGCCAGCTCTGACAGATAAAACTGAAAAACCTGCTCAACCAACTGAAAAAGAAGAAGTCAAACCAGCGGAAGCTCCTCAAGTGACTGAGAAGAAAGCCGACAAACCGACTCTAGCAGACGTTCCTAAAAATGAAGAAAAGAGTCTCCGACCAAAAGAAATCAAATTTGATACTTGGGAGGATTTGTTGAAATGGGAACCGGGTGCGCGTGAGGATGATCCCATTAACCGTTCATCAGTTGAACTCGCCAAGCGCCATAGAGGCCAGTTGGTTAATGAAAAAGCAAGCAGAAGAGCCAAGGTTCAAGCTCTAGCAAATACCAACTCAAAAGCTAAAGACCACGCTTCTGTCGGTGGTGAGGAATTCAAGGCCTACGCTTTTGATTACTGGCAATACTTGGATTCAATGGTCTTCTGGGAAGGTCTAGTTCCAACTCCAGATGTCATTGATGCTGGGCACCGCAACGGAGTTCCCGTTTATGGAACACTCTTTTTCAACTGGTCAAATAGCATTGCCGACCAAGAGAAATTTGCAGCTGCCTTGAAACAAGATGCAGATGGCACCTTCCCTATCGCACGGAAACTTGTCGATCTTGCTAAGTACTATGGATTTGATGGATATTTCATTAATCAGGAAACAACGGGGGAATTGGTAGCACCTCTTGGTGAAAAAATGCGCCAATTCATGCTCTATACAAAAGAATATGCAGCTAAGGTCAACCACCCAATCAAGTATGCTTGGTACGATGCCATGACCTACAAATATGGTCGTTACCACGAAGATGGTCTAGGTGATTACAACTACCAGTTCATGCAAAAAGAAGGAGACAAAGTCCCTGCAGATCAATTTTTTGCCAATTTCAACTGGAACAAGGAAAAGAATGACCACTCCGTAGAGATGGCAAAATGGCTAGAACGTAGCCAGTATGATGTCTTTGCAGGCTTGGAATTGCAACAAGGTGGCTCTTATAAGACCAAAGTCAAATGGGATGCCCTCTTAGATGAAAAAGGCAAGTTGCGTTTGTCACTTGGACTTTTTGCACCAGATACGATTACCAGTCTAGGAAAAACAGGCGAAGACTACCACAAGAACGAAGATATCTTCTTCACAGGCTACCAAGGAGATCCAACGGCTCAAAAACCAGCTGACAAAGAGTGGTATGGGATTGCCAATTTAGTTGCTGACCGCACACCAGCAGTTGGCCGAACCTTCACGACCTCTTTTAATACAGGCCATGGTAGAAAGTGGTTTGTAGACGGTAAAGTTTCTAAGGATTCTGAGTGGAACTACCGTTCGGTTTCAGGTGTCTTGCCAACATGGCGCTGGTGGCAGACTTCAACGGGGGAAAAACTTCGTGCAGAATATGACTTTACAGATGCCTATAATGGAGGTAACTCCCTTAAATTCTCAGGTGATGTAGCTGGTAAGACGGACCAGGATGTGAATTTGTATTCTACCAAACTAGAAGTAACTGAAAACACCAAACTTCGGGTTGCCCACAAGGGAGGAAAAGGCTCTAAAGTTTATATGGCCTTCTCTACGACTCCAGACTACAAATTTGAGGATGCAGCTGCATGGAAAGAACTGACTCTCTCTGATGACTGGAAGAATGAAGAATTTGACCTTAGCTCACTAGCTGGAAAAACCATCTATGCAGTCAAACTCTTCTTCGAGCATGAAGGTTCTGTAAAAGATTACCAGTTCAACCTAGGACAATTAACTATCTCGGACAATCACCAAGCGCCACAAGCACCTACAGGTCTCTCAGTAGTGAAACAATCTCTTAAGAATGCTCAAGAAGCTGAAGCAGTTGTTCAATTTACGGGTAACCAAGATGCAGATTTCTATGAAGTCTATGAAAAAGACGGTGACAACTGGCGTTTGTTGACGGGTTCATCTGCTTCAACCATCTACTTGCCAAAAGTTAGCCGTTCTGCTAATGCGACTGGTACGACTCAGGAATTGAAAGTCGTTGCAGTTGGTAAAAATGGACTCCGTTCTGAGGCTGCAACTGCGTCATTCAACTGGGGCATGACTGTTCAGGATACAACTCTCCCAAGACCTTTGGCTGAAAATATTGTTCCAGGGGCAACGGTTATTGGTAGCACTTTCCCGAATACTGAAGGCGGGGAAGGCATCGAAGGCATGTTGAATGGTACGATTACAAGTCTGTCAGACAAGTGGTCTTCAGCTCAGTTGAGCGGTAGTGTGGATATTCGTTTGACCAAGTCACGTACCGTTGTTAGATGGGTCATGGATCATGCGGGAGCTGGTGGTGAGTCTGTCAACGATGGTTTGATGAACACCAAGGACTTTGATCTTTACTACAAGGATACAGATGGTGAGTGGAAACTAGCTAAGGAAGTCCGTGGCAACAAAGCACACGTGACAGATATCACTCTTGACAAACCAATCACTGCCCAAGACTGGCGCCTAAAAGTTATCACTTCAGATAATGGGACACCTTGGAAGGCCATTCGTATCTACAACTGGAAGATGTACGAAACCTTGGACACAGAAAGTCAAAATATTCCAATGGCTAAGGTAGCTGCCCGTTCACTTGGAAACCACCAAGTTCAACTTGGTTTCTCTGATGTTCCAGCGGGTGCAACTATCACCGTTTACGACAAGGCAGATTCACAAACACCAATTGCAACCTTGAAGTCTGAAACTGGTGGCGACCTGGCAACAGCACCATTGGGCTTTGACAAGCAACCAACTCTCCTCTACTATCGTACCCAACTACCTGGCAAAGAAATCAGTAACACCTTGGCTGTAGCGATTCCGCAGGATGAGAGAAAAATTGCTGCAGTTAGCCTTGAAAAAGGACCTAAGAAGATAGTTTACAAAGAGGGAGAAAAACTTGACCTCAGAGGCGGAACCCTCCGTGTTCAGTACGAAGGGGGACAAGCCGATGAGCTGATTAACCTTACTCACTCAGGTGTGACTGTTTCTGGATACGACGCTCATCAAAAAGGGGAACAAAAGCTCACAGTCAGCTACCTTGGACTTTCGGTTACTGGTGACTTAAAAGTACAAGTGACTGGTCAAGATGAAGGGAAGCCGAAAGAAGTAGCAGGCTTGTACATTACTCAGAAACCGAAAACAGACTATCTAGTAGGAGATCAACTGGATCTTGCAGAAGGTCGCTTCGGCGTTCTCTATGATGATGAGACAGAAGAAAGCCATGCCTTTACAGATCAAGGTGTTGAAATTACAGGCTACGATGCTCAAAAGACTGGACGACAAACCTTGACCTTGCATTACAAGGGACACACAGCTGAGTTCGATGTCTTGGTTTCTCCAAAAGCAGCTGTCAACGACGAGTACCTCAAACAAGAAATTACTGCTGCCCAAGGCCGTCAGTCAACCCTTGCCTACACCTTCTCAAGCGAGGACAAACAAGCAGCACTAGTAGAGAAGCTCAATGTAGCGAAAGCTGTAGCAGAAAACCATGATGCCAGTCAAGAAGAAGTCAATAAAGCCTTGAATGAATTGAAACAAGCTGGAGCGGACTTGGATGGAAATCAACGTTATCAGACAGCTAGAGAAGAATTGGAAGGTTTGCTCGAATCTGTCCGTGAAAAAGATCCTAAAGCTGAGTTGATTGAACAAGCAGAAACTTTATTAGCTTCAGAGATGCCAACTCCACAAGCTTTTTCAGAAATGAAAGAAAAGCTGAATAAGAAACTAGCTCCTGCAGAAGAAAGCCATCATGTTGGTAGCATGGATCCAAATGAAGTGGCCCCGACGGTTGAGGCCCTCCCTGAACTAGTTATTGAAACTGAAACAACAGCCTATGAACGTCAGGAGCGACCAAACTCCGAATTTCTCAAAGGACAACGCCGTGTTGTGCAAGCTGGAGTTGAAGGTCAAGTTCGCCACTTTGTAGCAGTAGATACCCAAGGTAGACGCACTCTTCGTTCGACTGAGGTAGTCAAGGAAGCAATCCCAGAAATCACCGAAGTTGGAACAAAAGTTCTATCAAGCAACCAACCAGCTGAAGGTGTGAAAGATTTAGTTCTAGAAACTCCGAAACTGGAAGTTGAAGAGGGAACAGTTTCCTTCGAACGTCAAGAACGACCAAATGCAGCCCTTCTCAAAGGCCAACGTCAGCTAGTACAAGTAGGAGTTGAAGGCCATGTTCGTCGCTTTGTAGAAGTTGATGCTCAGGGCAAACGCACCCTTCATTCTACTGAGGTTCTCAAGGAAGCTCTTCCAGAAATTGTTGAAGTAGGAACGAAAGAGCTGCCAAATACGGGAGCGACAAGAGATGCTAGTCTAGTAGCGCTGGGACTTCTCGGAGTAATGAGTGGCTACGGCTTGCTCTCTAAAAAGAGGAGAGAAGACTAATCAGATTTACGAATCTTGGATTTTCTCATAAAAATAAAAAAACAAGGTTTGACTGTAGATTAGTTAGACCTTGTTTTTAGTTTTGAAATTGAAGAGTAAATTTGAAGCTAGATTTTTGTTATTCAATTCCTTGGATAAATTTTTGGAAACGATAGGTGTCGAAATAAATATTGGATGCAACTAATTTATCAAATTCATCGAATTTCAGAAATTCTGCGACATCCAGTTCAAGTTCTTTTCCTTGAGGAGAATGTAGACGGTAGCGATTTAAAGCTGAGACTGCTCGACCATCAACAAGTAATTGCTTCACTTCAAGATGCTGGCTTAAAGCATAGAATTGGCCTGCGCCTTGCAAATAAACATCACGTCCTTGTCGAATTTCTATACTATCGCACATGCCATAATCAAAGTTTTCAGCTACGAAATCTTCCCAGCCTCCCTCATTTACTGCCGTAAAATAGCTTTCTGCAAGTGTTTTTGTATCCATTTGGAACCTCCTGTAAAATAATTGGGCTATGATGAATATCACGAAATATTTTGCCCACTTAAGAGTATACAAAAGGAAATATGACTACAGGTTGTCATATTGCTGAAGATTTTTTTTGAGAGTACTGACCAGTAGATTTTGTAAGTGACTTGGGGATACGACCTTTACTTGATAACCAAAACTTAATAGTAAATCAAAAAATGAAGGAGTTAAAGCTCTAAATGCCTGAACTTTTATTATTTCGTCCTCGACTCTGATTTCTTCTTCCGTGAAGTGATCGTAGATTTTTGGAAGTGCAAATCTTGTAAAAACTAGTTCGATTTCTTCTCTTTGCCCCTCCACTTTATTTTTGGGGGGATTTAAAAAAAGCTCTAACATTTCTTGAGATAAACGTGGATAATCGAATGATTTATCTTTTATCTCCACTGGTTCTAGTTCTCGAATTCGAGTTAATTTAAAAATACGAAAATCTAATTTTTCTAAGCAGTAACCGATAACATACCAAGCATTCAGTTTATAGATCAATCTGTATGGGATAATTGTTCGCTGACTTTTCTCTTGTTTTTTCGAATAGTAAGAAAAAGAAATCATCTGTTTAGATTGTATCGCTTCCTCAATGTCTAGTAAATAATTTGTATTAAGAGTCCAGGAACTGAGATCAAAGTAAAAAGGACTGTTTGCTCTTGTAATTTCTTGAGAAGACAGCTTGTGTTCGATACTGTCAAGACTTGAATGGCCAACGATTTTACTAACATTTTGGCTCATATTAATGATAAACTGTCTCTCCTCCTCAGTGAAAAAGTTTCTGTCTATCTTATAGTCGCTCGGTATATAGAAACCTCCCTTATCTCCACGTTCCGAATAGATTGGGATCCCCGCTAAACTGAGTGTATCCATGTCCCTATATACAGTTCGAGTAGATATTTCAAATCTCTCTGCAATCTCTTTAGCTGTTATTCTCTTCTTATTTAAAAGAGACAGTAAAATATAGATTAGTCTTTCTAATTTCATGGTAGCAATTCCCCTTCTTTTAATCTCAAATAGCACAAACTAAAGAAACTATTTTAGTTATATTGTATAATAAGAAACCTAGCAATTCAAAAAGAAGGACTGTAGAGTTTAGAATATTAAGGATTAAAATGTTAGAAAAAGAATGGTATAGAAGTAATTAGGTAGATCAATCAAGAAATTTACCTAAATTATTCCAACCGAATTATGTGAAAATTGCCATTTCCCGTACGGTAATCCTAGATTTTTAGGTTAGTAGATAGAAGAATGAACAAGAAAAGTTTAGGGTTTTTCTATCTCTTTTGCTGATTTTGTGATATAATTAACACGTATAAAAAAAGAAGGAGTCATATCTAATGGCAAAATTGACTGTTAAAGACGTTGACTTGAAAGGGAAAAAAGTTCTCGTTCGTGTTGACTTCAACGTACCTGTTAAAGATGGCGTGATTACCAATGACAACCGTATCACTGCAGCTCTTCCAACTATCAAGTACATCCTTGAACAAGGTGGACGTGCAATCCTCTTCTCTCACCTTGGACGTGTAAAAGAAGAAGCAGACAAAGAAGGTAAATCACTTGCTCCTGTAGCTGCTGACTTGGCTACTAAATTGGGACAAGAAGTTAAATTTATCCCAGGTGTTACACGTGGTGCTGAATTGGAAGCCGCTGTTAACGCTCTTGAAGATGGACAAGTTCTCTTGGTTGAAAACACTCGTTTCGAAGATGTTGACGGCAAGAAAGAATCTAAAAACGATCCTGAACTTGGTAAATACTGGGCATCACTTGGAGATGGTATCTTCGTAAACGATGCATTCGGTACAGCTCACCGTGCACACGCATCTAACGTTGGTATCTCAGCAAACGTTGAAAAAGCAGTTGCTGGTTTCCTTCTTGAAAACGAGATTGCCTACATCCAAGAAGCAGTTGAAGCTCCAGAACGTCCATTCGTGGCTATCCTTGGTGGTTCAAAAGTTTCAGACAAGATCGGTGTTATCGAAAACTTGCTTGAAAAAGCTGATAAAGTCCTTATCGGTGGTGGGATGACTTACACATTCTACAAAGCACAAGGTATCGAAATCGGTAACTCACTTGTTGAAGAAGACAAATTGGATGTCGCTAAAGCTCTTCTTGAAAAAGCAAACGGCAAATTGATCTTGCCAGTTGACTCAAAAGAAGCAAACGCATTTGCTGACTACACTGAAGTGAAAGATACTGAAGGTGAAGCAGTTGACCCAGGTTTCCTTGGTCTTGACATCGGTCCAAAATCTATCGCTAAATTTGACGAAGCTTTGACTGGTGCCAAAACAGTTGTTTGGAACGGACCAATGGGTGTATTTGAAAACCCAGACTTCCAAGCTGGTACAATCGGTGTAATGGACGCTATCGTGAAACAACCAGGCGTGAAATCAATCATCGGTGGTGGTGACTCAGCTGCTGCAGCCATCAACCTTGGCCGTGCAGACAAGTTCTCATGGATCTCTACTGGTGGTGGAGCATCAATGGAACTCCTTGAAGGTAAAGTATTGCCAGGACTTGCAGCTTTGACTGAAAAATAAATAGTTTAACTAAAGGAAGATGGTGTGACCATCTTCTTTTTAATTTAATTTATAAATAGGTGGAATTTTTCTATAAATAAAAAAAGAGTAAATATTTGCATCCTGCCTTGTAAAGTGCTAGTATAAAAAGTAACGACTAAATTTAGATAAGGAAAAGGATTATAATGAAAAATAAAAAAGAAGTCTATGGATTTCGTAAAAGCAAAGTTGCGAAAACGTTGTGTGGTGCTGTTTTAGGAACTGCTTTGATTGCTTTTGCAGACAAAGCAGTATTTGCTGATGAAGTTACAGAGACAACTAGTACAAGTACAGTTGAGGTAGCTACTACAGGGAACCCAGCCACAAATCTACCTGAAGCTCAGGGTGAAATGAGCCAAGTTGCCAAAGCAAGCCAAGCTAAGGCTGGTTCTAAAGACTCAGCTTTGCCAGTAGAAGTATCATCAGCTGATTTGGATAAAGCAGTTGCTGATGCAAAATCTGCAGGAGTTAAGGTAGTTCAAGATGAAACAAAAGACAAAGGAACAGCCACAACTGCTACAGAGAATGCTCAAAAACAAGATGAGATTAAAAGCGACTATGCTAAACAGGCTGAAGAAGTAAAGAAAACAACTGAAGCGTATAAAAAAGATGTTTCAGCTCATCAGGCTGAAACAGATAAAATCAATGCTGAAAACAAAGCAGCGGATGACAAGTATCAAAAAGATCTAAAAAGTCATCAAGAAGAAGTTGAAAAAATCAACACTGCCAATGCAACAGCTAAAGCAGAATATGAGGCTAAGCTAGCACAATATCAAAAAGATTTAGCAACTGTCAAAAAAGCAAATGAAGATAGTCAACAGGATTATCAAAATAAACTTTCAGCTTACCAGACAGAATTAGCTCGAGTACAAAAAGCTAATGCTGAAGCTAAAGAGGCTTATGATAAAGCAGTAAAAGAAAACACTGCGAAAAACGAAGCGCTTAAAGCTGAAAATGAAGCGATTAAGCAACGTAATGAAACTGCCAAAGCGAATTATGAAGCCGCGATGAAGCAGTATGAAGCAGATCTTGCAGCTATTAAGAAAGCTAAAGAGGATAATGATGCTGATTATCAAGCTAAATTAGCAGCTTATCAAACAGAATTGGCACGTGTTCAAAAGGCTAATTCTGATGCTAAAGCTGCTTATGAGAAGGCTGTTGAAGAAAACACAGCTAAAAACAATGCTATCCAAGCTGAAAATGAAGCGATTAAGCAACGAAATGAAACAGCCAAGGCAACTTATGAGGCTAAAATAGCACAATACGAAAAAGACTTGGCAGCAGTCAAACAAGCGAATGCAGCTAACGAAACAGACTATCAAACTAAGTTAGCGGCTTATCAGACAGAACTAGCTCGCGTTCAAAAGGCAAATGCTGATGCTAAAGCAGCTTATGAGAAGGCTGTTGAAGACAACAAGGTAAAAAATGCAGCGCTTCAAGCTGAAAATGAAGCGATTAAACAACGTAATGAAACTGCAAAAGCAACTTATGAAGCGGCGATGAAGCAGTATGAAGCTGATCTTGCCAAATATAAGAAAGAGTTGGCTGAGTATCCGGCTAAGTTGCAGGCTTATAAAGATGAGCAGGCTAAAATTAAGGCAGCTATGGCTTTAGCAGAATCAAAGAAGAATGAAGATGGAAACTTGAGTCGCCCAAGTGCTCAAAGTTTGATTTTCAAATCGGAGCCTAATGCTGAACTTTCATTGACTACAACTGGTGAATTTGTTAGCTATACTGGCATGGAAGCAGCTGTGAAGAATACTGCAGAATTTGCCAATAAACTCTTCCAGTTGGATAACTTTAAAGTAACAGACATTCAAAATGCTAACTACCAGACAAACAAACAGGAAAGCTTTGGTACAGTCGGTAAGTATTCTGAGTACAATTCAAATGTAACAAGTGGTAAGGGACCAACTGAATGGTCTTCAGTCCTGCTGAAACGAGGTCAGTCTGCAACAGCAACTTATACGAATCTTCAGGGGACTTACTATCAAGGGAAAAAAGTTTCTAAAATCGTCTATACTTATACTCTTGATCCTAGTTCCAAGTTCCGCAATGATAAGGCTTGGTTGGGAATTTTTAAAGACCCAACGATGGGGGTTTTCGCTTCGGCTTATACTGGTAATACAGAAGATGCTACCTCTCTCTTCGTTAAGACTGAGTTTCAATTCTATGATGAAGATGGTCAAATTATTAATTTTGACAAGGCCTTGATGTCTGTAGCGTCTCTTAACCGCGAAGCAAACTCAATCGAGATGGCTAAAGATTATACTGGGAATTTCATCAAAATTTCGGGTTCTTCAGTTGGTGAAAAGAACGGCCAAATTTATGCGACAGAATCTGAAAACTTCAAAAAAGGAGTTGGTGGTTCCCGCTTCACCATGTATAAGAATAGTCAACCAGATTCTGGTTGGGATAATGCAGATGCACCAAACTCTTGGTATGGTGCGGGAGCAGTGGAAATCTCAGGTCCTTCAAATAGTATGACTATCGGAACAATTTCGTCTTCAGAAGTGTTGGGACAGCCTGCAGCGAATGATCCACGTAGAGCAGAGAAATTATCTCCCAAAAAGCCAAATATTTGGTTTGCGATTAACGGAAATGTTCGAGCAACTAATTTGCCAACCATCACATTAGAAAAACCAACTCCGCCAGTAGAACCAACTGCACCACAAGCTCCTACTTATGAAGTAGAGAAACCACTGGAACCAGCTCCAGTAGTACCAAACTACGAAAATGAGCCAACTCCACCGGTAAAAACTCCAGATCAACCGGAGCCATCAAAACC
>NZ_AJQY01000020.1:0-25183 GCF_000296875.1 Streptococcus sp. GMD1S
CAATGCGCCAAAATTTTGTCGAGTCAACGCATCACGAGCGAGCAGTCGGGGTACTCGACGAAGCACATATGAGCAAGAAAATGCTTAAAATCAAGAAAAAATTAGTGGCTCTTGAAATGGAACGATGCCAGAAAAAAATTGAGCACAAAGACTGTTCTAAGATTGATCAGAAAATCCAAGAGCAAAAGGAGATTTTTGAATCTTGTTGTAAAAAAGATTAAGGAGGAATTGTGTGGAATTACTCATTTACTTGATTCTATTTTTATTTGTCTTAATCATTTCAACCACGACTAATAAACTTCTCCCTTTTTTGCCCCTTCCTCTTGTACAAATTCTTTTGGGGATTGGGATTGGCTTATTTGTTCCTGATGCGGACTTTCATCTCAATACAGAGCTGTTTCTGGCCATGGTTATTGGTCCCTTACTTTTCCGGGAGGCAGAAGAAGCGGATATTACGTCCATTTTGAAGCACTGGCGGATTGTCGTTTTTCTGATTTTTCCTGTGATTTTTATCTCGACTTTAAGCTTGGGGGGCATGGCTCACTTCCTTTGGATTACCCTTCCTTTGGCGGCCTGTTTAGCAGTTGGAGCGGCACTTGGGCCAACAGATTTGGTTGCCTTCGCATCTCTTTCTGAACGTTTTCGTTTTCCTAAACGGGTTTCTAATATTCTAAAAGGGGAAGGGCTCTTAAATGACGCTTCTGGTTTGGTTGCCTTTCAGATGGCTCTGGCTGCTTGGACAACAGGAACGTTTTCTCTAAGCCAAGCTGGAACTTCCCTAGCACTTTCTATCCTTGGTGGTTTTGTAGTCGGTTTTGTGACGGCTATGGTCAATCGTTTCTTGCATAGTTTTTTGCTGAGTGTACGAGCGATAGATATAGCCAGTGAACTATTGCTAGAGCTAAGTTTGCCACTCATGACCTTTTTCATCGCAGAAGAGTTTCATGTTTCAGGGATTATCGCAGTAGTGGTTGCAGGTATTTTGAAGGCCAGTCGCTTTAAGAAAATTACGCTCCTTGAGGCTCAGGTAGACACCGTGACGGAGACCGTCTGGCACACCGTGACCTTTATGCTAAATGGATCAGTCTTTGTTCTCTTGGGAATGGAGTTAGAGTTGATAGCAGAACCGATTTTGTCTAATTCTCTCTACAATCCCCTTCTTTTACTGATTTCAGTTGTCGTTCTGACCTTCTTGCTTTTTGCGATCCGCTTTGTCATGATTGCTGGTTTTTACTTTGTGAGGACGCGTCGACTTAAGAAAAAAATTCATAAGTACATGAAAGATATGCTTCTTTTGACCTTCTCTGGTGTCAAAGGGACAGTATCTATCGCGACCATTCTCCTCATACCAAGTCATTTGGAGCAGGAATATCCTCTGTTACTCTTCCTTGTAGCAGGCGTTACACTGTTGAGCTTTTTAACAGGTTTACTGGTTCTCCCTCACTTATCTGAAGAACAAGAGGAAAGCAAGGATCATTTGATGCATATTGCGATTTTGAATGATGTGGCTGCAGAATTAGAAAAAGAGCTAGACCATCACAAGAACAAACTTCCTCTTTATGCAGCTATTGATAATTATCATGGTCGGATTGAAAACCTTATCCTTAGTCTGGAAAATAAGAGAGTCCAAGAGGACTGGGAGTCCCTCAAACTTCTTATCTTGAGTATTGAGAGTGACGGTTTGGAGCAAGCCTACGAAGAAAATAGAATCAGCGAGCGTGGCTATCGAGTTTACCAACGTTACCTAAAAAACATGGAGCAGAGTATCAATCGGAATTTCGCTTCTAGAGTGACTTATTACTTCCTAGTTTCTTTACGGATACTGCGCTTTCTACTCCATGAAATGTTTACCTTTGGCAAAACTTTCCGTAGTTGGATGAATGAAGAATCTCGTAAACTACTAGCAGTTGACTATGATCAGATTTCAGAGTTGTATTTGGAAAATACAGAGCTGATTATCGAGAGTTTGGAAAACCTCAAGGGGGTTTACAAGAGTTCTCTGATTAGTTTTATGCAAGAATCTCGTCTACGCGAGACGGCCATTATCGGAAGTGGTGCCTTTGTTGAGCGGGTTATCAATCGCATCAAACCAAACAATATCGATGAAATGCTACGAGGTTACTATCTCGAACGTAAGGCAATCTTTGAATACGAAGAAGCTAAACTGATAACAGCCAAGTATGCCAAAAAACTACGACAAAATGTGAATAATTTAGAAAATTATTCTCTGAAAGAAGCAGCAAATACTTTACCTTATGATATGCTAGATTTAATCAGAAGAACTTAGATGATGAAGAAAATGACGGAGGATGGAACATGAAAAAGTGGTGGAAAGAGCTGATGGACAGGCCCTTATTGAAAGCTTTTTTGCATTATTATCAAGCATCTGATAGTGAGTTGACCAGTGTTGCGGTTGCCTACTATTGGTTGATTTCAATCTTTCCTTTGCTAATGATAATGGTCAATATTTTGCCTTATTTTCAGATTCCAGTCTCAAATTTCTTACTGACGATCAAGGAATTCTTGCCTGATACGGTGTATGATGTGGTTGCCAAGATTGTCCGAGAAGTTCTGACTCAACCATCAACTGGTTTGCTGAGTTTTGCCGTTTTATCTGCACTCTGGACCTTTTCGAAATCAATGGATTTCCTCCAAAAAGCCTTTAACAAAGCCTATGGGGTGACCAAGAGTCGAGGCATTATCTCCCATCAGTTGATGAGTCTACTTGTTAGTTTTGGCTTGCAGATCCTTTTTGCCTTTGCCTTATTTTTGAGTATGTTTGGTCGTATGTTGCTCAACCTCCTCAAAACTTACTGGCAATCAGACAGTCCGCTATTTTCCTACCTGCAAGATTTTACAGGCCCTCTGGTCTATGCCTTGATCTTTGCCATTCTGGTTATGATTTATTACTTCCTTCCAAAAGTAAAAGCACCACGAATCCGCTATGTTTTACCAGGAAGTGTCTTTGTCTTGCTAACTCTTATCTTTTTATTGAATATCTTTTCTGTCTACGTCAATAGTTATGTCAATCATCTGGTTGACGTTCGATTTTTCAGTTCCATTATCGTGGTAGTCATGATGTTCTGGTTTATTCTTATTGCAAAGATTTTGATTATCGGAGCAGTTATCAATGCCAGTGTTCAGAGTTTGAAAGATCCAGAGTTTAGTATGGAATAATTAGAAAAATCCCTATTAGGTTTCCTAATAGGGATTTTCTTAATAGATAAACATGGCATCTCCAAAACTGAAGAAGCGGTAGTGTTCTTGGATGGCATGGTGATAGGCATCTAGGACTAAGTCACGACCGGCAAAGGCAGAAACTAGCATGACAAGAGTTGACTTGGGTAGGTGGAAGTTGGTTGAAAAAGCATCTACAACCTTCCAGTCATAGCCTGGTTTGATAAAGATATTGGTCCAGCCAGAATCAGCCTGGATTTGCCCATTAAACTTGGAACCGATGGTTTCCAGTGTGCGAATCGAAGTGGTTCCGACAGCGATGACACGACCTCCATTTTCCTTAACAGAACGAAGGGTGGCAGCTGCTTCATCAGAAAGTTGGTAGAACTCTGAGTGCATTTCATGTTCGTCCAGATTGTCAACAGAGACAGGTCTAAAGGTTCCGAGTCCGACGTGAAGAGTGAGATAGACCAGATGAACACCTTTGGCTTGGATTTCTGCTAGCAGTTCTTTGGTGAAGTGCAATCCAGCAGTCGGTGCTGCAGCAGAGCCACTCTCTTTAGCGTAGACCGTTTGATAACGTTCACGGTCATCCAATTTTTCATGGATATAAGGTGGCAGTGGCATTTCACCCAGACTTTCCAAGACTTCTAGGAAAATTCCTTGGTATTCAAAGCGGACAATGCGGCCCCCGTGGGTCAATTCTTCCGTAACGACAGCGCTGAGGCGACCATCTCCAAAGCTGACGCGAGTACCGACCTTGAGGCGTTTGGCTGGTTTAGCGAGGACTTCCCACTCATCACCACTAGTATTTTTGAGCAGGAGAAGCTCCACATGACCTCCGGTCTCCTCTTTTTGACCATAGAGGCGGGCAGGGAGAACGCGAGTGTCGTTCATGACAAGGGCATCACCAGGTTCCAGCATGTCGATAATGGAGTGGAAGTGTTTATCCTGCATTTCTCCCGTTTCACGATTAACGATAAGGAGTTTAGACGCATCACGTTTTTCAAGTGGTGTTTGGGCAATCAATTCCTCAGGTAAGTGGAAATCAAAATCAGCTGTATTCATTTTTCATTATTCTTTCTAAGTTCTAATCCTATCCATTATAACATGTTTCAAGTTTAGACGCTCTTTTTTTAGAAATTAAATCGTTTTCACTTGACAAAAATTGGTCTATACCATATAATGAATATAGAAACATGGAGGATATAAAATGAAAGTTATAAAAGTTGAGAATCAAGTCGAGGGTGGAAAAGTAGCTTTTGAGATTTTGAAGGAAAAATTGGCCAATGGTGCTCAAACATTAGGACTTGCGACAGGAAGCAGTCCACTTGAATTTTACAAGGAAATCGTTGAGAGTGACCTTGATTTTTCAAATCTAACCAGTGTGAACCTTGATGAGTATGTAGGGCTTGATGGGGACAATCCACAATCTTATCGTTACTTCATGCAGGAAAACTTGTTCAACCAAAAACCATTTAAAGAAAGCTTCTTGCCACGTGGTGTTAAGGATAATGCTGAAGAAGAAGTAGAACGCTATAATCAAATTTTGGCTGACCATCCTGTTGATTTACAAATCTTGGGAATTGGTCGCAATGGACATATCGGCTTTAACGAGCCTGGTACTCCATTTGACAGTCAAACGCATCTAGTAGAACTTGACCAGTCTACTATCGAAGCCAATGCTCGCTTCTTTGACAAGATTGAAGACGTTCCAACCCAAGCTATCTCAATGGGGATTAAAAACATCTTGGATGCCAAGTCAATTATTCTCTTTGCTTACGGTGAATCAAAAGCAGAAGCTATTGCCGGAACAGTGTCTGGACCAGTGACTGAGAGTCTACCAGCAAGTAGTCTACAAAACCACCCTGACGTGACGATTATCGCAGATGCAGAAGCGCTAAGCTTACTTGAAAAATAAATTCAGAATCACTTGCTCATTGGAGTGAGTGTTTTTAGACATATAAAACTGCAACATGACGTTAGGAGGATAACATGAATAAAGAAGAATTTCTAAAAGTAAAAGAAGCATATAAGAGCGCTAGAACGGAAGAGAGAAAAAAAATAATAAAATTCATTACAAAGAAGAAAGATAAGGAAGGGAATTCTCTTTTTACTAAGTCAAAAGATAAACCATATAACACAAGAAATCAATATTCAGGAGGTATGGGGAATAAAAAGTACACCTCGGGTAGTAGATTATCTAGACCATATGATTTATCAAATCATATGTGGATTGATTTGTCTTATAAAGGAAATGATATATTAATCTCTTTACAGTCTTTTGATATTGATCCAAATAAAAATAAAAATAAAACTAATAATCTTCATGTCTTATATGATCGGATAGGTATTATGTTTGAAAAAGACGGCAACATTTTGTTGCCAGATAATAAATCTGAGGTCAGTGATGCCTTTCTTAAAATGGAAACAACAAACTGGGAACTACCTTTATCTGAAGCAGAGATGGAGGAGATGGTGGACTATATTATTAGTCATTATGAAAAATAAAAAACTTAGTTTTCTCTTGACATTTATTCATTTTGCGTGTAAAATAGAATAGATCTTGAACTTGAAGGGAGTGAAAAAAATGTCTAAAACAGTAGTACGTAAGAATGAATCTCTTGACGATGCACTTCGTCGTTTTAAACGTGCGGTTACTAAAGCTGGTACTCTTCAAGAAACACGCAAACGTGAATTCTATGAAAAACCTTCTGTAAAACGTAAACGTAAATCAGAAGCAGCTCGTAAACGTAAAAAATTCTAATTTGAAATGAAAGGCTAGAGAAATCTAGTCTTTTTATTTTTAAATAAATACTGTAAATCCTGCAAAAAAAGGAAACTTCCACCTACAATCTGATATAATAGTAGGGAGAACTCGATTGAAGGAGGAAATTATGTCGGTTTTAGTAAGAGATGTCATTGAAAAACTCAGACTAGATATTGTCTATGGTGAAGGCGAATTACTTGAAAAAGAAATCAATACTGCAGACATTATGAGACCTGGTCTTGAAATGACGGGCTATTTTGATTACTATACACCAGAACGGATTCAGCTTTTAGGGATGAAGGAGTGGTCCTATTTAGTTGCCATGCCTGCCCAGAACCGTTATCAAGTTTTGAAGAAAATGTTTCTACCTGAAACACCTGCGGTTATCGTGGCTCGTGGTCTGGTAGTGCCAGAGGAAATGTTGAGGGCTGCTAGAGAATGCAAGATTGCGATTTTAACCAGTCGAACAGCAACCAGTCGTTTATCTGGAGAACTTTCTAGCTACCTTGATTCCCGTTTGGCTAAACGTACCAGTGTGCATGGTGTCTTGATGGATATCTATGGCATGGGTGTCTTGATCCAAGGGGATAGTGGTATCGGTAAGAGCGAGACAGGTCTTGAGCTTGTGAAGCGTGGACACCGTCTAGTAGCAGACGATCGTGTAGATATTTATTCTAAGGATGAGATGACTCTTTGGGGCGAACCTGCTGAAATCTTGAAGCATTTACTTGAGATTCGTGGCGTTGGGATTATCGATATCATGAGTCTCTATGGTGCAAGTGCTGTAAAAGATTCTTCACAAGTTCAGTTAGCGGTTTATCTAGAAAATTACGATACGCATAAGACCTTTGACCGTCTAGGAAACAATGCTGAAGAACTAGAAGTTTCTGGTGTAACGATTCCACGTATCCGCATTCCAGTAAAAACAGGACGAAATATCTCCGTTGTTATTGAGGCGGCTGCCATGAACTACCGTGCCAAAGAAATGGGCTTTGATGCGACACGTTTATTTGAAGAACGCTTGACAAATCTAATCGCTCAAAATGAGGTGAAACATGATTAATCCAGTCGCATTTGAAATTGGTCCCTTTGCTATTCGTTGGTATGCTTTGTGTATTGTAGCTGGTTTGGTTCTGGCAGTCTATCTTGCTATGAAAGAAGCTCCTAAAAAGAAAATTCTGTCAGATGATATTTTAGATTTTATCCTGATTGCTTTTCCGGTAGCTATTTTAGGTGCTAGACTATACTACGTACTCTTTCGCTTAGATTATTATCTGCAAAATCCAGGTGAAATCATCGCCATCTGGAATGGTGGTTTGGCCATTTACGGAGGTTTGATAGCGGGCGCTATTGTTCTTTATATCTTTGCAGATAGAAAGCTGATTAATACTTGGGATTTCTTAGATATTGCAGCACCGAGCGTCATGGTTGCCCAGAGTTTAGGGCGTTGGGGAAACTTCTTTAACCAAGAAGCCTACGGTGCAGCAGTAGATAGTTTGGATTATTTGCCAGGCTTTATCCGTGACCAGATGTACATTGAGGGGAGCTATCGTCAACCAACCTTCTTATATGAGTCGGTTTGGAATCTGATCGGTTTTGCTTTGATCTTGATTTTTAGACGAAAATTAAAGGGAATCAGACGTGGTCATATCACTGCTTTCTACTTGATTTGGTATGGCTTTGGACGTATGATCATCGAAGGTATGCGGACAGACAGCCTCATGTTCTTTGGCCTGCGAGTTTCCCAATGGTTATCAGTTGTCCTTATCGGACTCGGTATTTTTATCATACTTTATCAAAATCGAAAGAAAGCCCCTTTCTATCAGAATGAGGAGGAAAAATAAATGTTAGAAGTTGCATATATTCTTGTTGCGATTGCTTTGATTGTCTGTTTAGTCTATTTGACAATTACGATTCAAAAAGCAGGTCGTATGATTGATGAGACAGAGAAAACCATCAAAACGTTGAGCTCAGATGTGAACGTTACCTTGCATCAGACCAATGAATTGTTGGCTAAGGTCAATGTGTTAGCAGACGATATCAATATCAAAGTTGCGACGATCGACCCACTCTTTACGGCGGTGGCGGACTTATCTGAGTCAGTATCTGACCTCAATAGTCAAGCGCGTGTCTTGAGCAAGAAAGCTTCATCAGCTGGTTCAAAGACCATTAAAACAGGTGCAGGCTTGTCCGCTCTTCGTGTCGCAAGTAAATTTTTCAAAAAATAAAAAAGGAGAAATCTTATGGGAAAACTATCCTCTATCCTTTTAGGAACTGTTTCAGGTGTAGCTCTTGCTTTGTTTTTGACGAGTGACAAGGGTAAGCAAGTTTGTAGTCAAGCTCAGGATTTTCTAGATGATTTGAGAGAAGATCCAGAATATGCTAGAGAGCAAGTCTGTGAGAAATTGACAGAAGTGAAGGAACAGGCAACGGATTTTGTGCTGAAAACAAAGGAACAAGTAGAATCTGGTGAAATCACTTTTGATAGTGTCCTTGACCAAGCTAAAAGCTGTGCTCGACAAGCGACAGAAGCGTCAAAGGAAACCTTTAACAATCTCAAGGAGCAGTGGCAAGAACAGTCAACAACTCCAGATATCGTAGAAGACGAAGAAGAGATTATTATTGATATTACAGAAGAATAAAACATCACCATCTCTGGTTCTGGAGATGGTGATTTTTATCTGGAAACCAGTCTTTGTGGTATAATAAATACTATGCAGAAAAAACCAACGTCAGCCTATGTGCATATTCCCTTTTGCACACAGATTTGTTATTATTGTGACTTTTCAAAAGTTTTTATTAAAAATCAACCAGTAGATAGTTACTTGAAGCATCTACTAGAGGAGTTTCGTTCTTATGATATCCAAAAGTTGCGAACTCTCTACATTGGAGGTGGGACGCCAACAGCTTTGTCAGCTCCGCAATTAGAAGTGCTACTGGATGGTTTGACTAAAAATCTAGACTTGTCAGCCTTAGAAGAGTTGACCATTGAGGCCAATCCAGGCGATTTGGACGCAGATAAGATTGCAGTTTTGAAACAGTCGCCAGTCAATCGTGTTTCACTAGGCGTGCAAACCTTTGATAACAAAATGCTGAAAAAGATTGGGCGCAGTCATTTGGAGAAGGATATTTATGAAAATATCGACCGCCTCAAACTGGCTGGCTTTGACAATATCTCCATCGATCTAATCTACGCTCTACCTGGTCAAACTATGGCTCAGGTCAAGGACAATGTAGCTAAGGCTATCTCGCTTGATATTCCTCATATGAGCCTTTATAGCTTGATTTTGGAAAACCATACGGTCTTTATGAACCGCATGCGACGTGGGAAATTGCCCCTGCCCAAGGAGGAACTGGAAGCGGAGATGTTTGAGTACATCATCGCAGAACTGGAGCGAGCTGGTTTTGAGCATTATGAGATTTCGAATTTCTCCAAGCCTGGCTTTGAAAGTCGCCACAATCTCATGTACTGGGATAATGCCGAGTATTATGGTATCGGTGCGGGTGCTTCAGGTTATGTGGACGGAATTCGTTATAAAAACCACGGTCCTATCCGCCACTATCTCAATGCAGTAGAGACAGGAGATGCTCGGATAACAGAAGAACACCTGACTCAAAAGGAGCAGATGGAAGAAGAAATGTTCCTAGGCCTCCGGAAAAAATCTGGGGTTTCTATGGCGCGATTTGAGGAGAAATTCGGACGATCCTTTGATGGACTTTATGGCGAAATCATCAGAGACTTGGTTCAACAAGGACTTATGCAGATCGACGGTGATCGTGTCCGAATGACAAAGAGGGGTCTCTTCTTGGGAGACACTGTAGCAGAACGATTTATTTTGGAGTAGAACAATGGGCTTAACTTATCAAATGAAAATGAAAATTCCTTTTGATATGGCGGACATGAACGGTCATATTAAACTTCCAGATGTGATTTTGCTGTCCTTGCAAGTATCAGGTATGCAATCGATTGAGCTGGGAGTTAGCGACAAGGATGTGTTAGAACGCTACAATCTGGTCTGGATTATTACAGACTATGCGATTGACGTGGTACGCTTGCCTCGCTTTGCTGAGGAGATTACGATTGAAACAGAAGCGTTGACTTACAATCGTCTTTTTTGCTACCGCCGTTTCACTATCTATGATGAAGCAGGTCAAGAAATCATTCGCATGGTAGCAACCTTTGTTCTTATGGACAGAGACAGTCGTAAAGTCCATGCTGTCGAACCGGAGATTGTTGCTCCTTATCAGTCTGAGTTTGATAAAAAACTGATCCGTGGGCCAAAGTATGCAAATCTAGAAAACCCGTTCAGTAAAGACTACCATGTTCGTTTTTACGACTTGGATATGAATGGTCATGTTAATAACAGTAAATACTTGGATTGGATTTTTGAGGTTATGGGAGCAGATTTTTTGACCAAGTATATTCCAAAGAAAATCAATCTCAGATATGTCAAAGAAGTGCGACCAGGTGGAATGATTGCTTCAGCTTATGAACTCAAGGGACTAGAAAGCAAGCATGAGATTATCAGTGATGGGGAGATCAATGCTCAAGCTATGATTACGTGGCAAGAAATTGAAGGCAATTAGAAAGGACGATATGGCTTATAAAGGTTATTTAATTGATTTAGACGGAACCATTTACAAGGGGAAAGACCGAATTCCCGCGGGTGAGGCTTTTGTCCATGAGTTACAAAAAAGAGAAATTCCCTACCTCTTTGTGACCAATAATACAACTCGTACTCCTGAGAGTGTTCAAGAGATGTTGGCTCAGAATTTTAACATTAATACACCTCTATCAACTGTCTACACAGCGACTTTGGCAACCATCGACTATATGAACGACTTGGGACTGGAAAAGACAGTCTATGTCATTGGTGAAGCAGGGCTCAAGGATGCTATCCAGGCGGCAGGTTATGCGGAAGACAAGGAAAATCCTGCCTATGTGGTAGTTGGACTGGACTGGCAAGTCGACTATGAAAAATTTGCGACGGCGACTCTAGCCATTCAAAAGGGGGCTCACTTTATCGGAACCAATCCTGACCTCAATATCCCGACGGAACGTGGTCTCTTGCCTGGTGCTGGTTCACTAATTACACTTCTTGAAGTCGCTACACGGGTAAAACCAGTTTATATCGGAAAACCAAATGCTATCATTATGGATAAGGCAGTTGAGCACTTAGGCTTGAAAAGAGAAGAGTTGCTCATGGTTGGGGATAACTACCTGACAGATATCCGAGCAGGAATTGACAATGGCATTCCAACTCTCTTGGTGACGACAGGTTTTACCAAGGCAGAAGAAGTAGCAGATCTGCCAATCGCACCAACTCATGTAGTTTCTAGCCTTGCGGAGTGGAATTTTGATGAAAACTAAACTGACCTTTTGGGGAAGTATGCTCTTTTTCCTCTCCCTTTCTATCCTACTGACCATTTATCTGGCATGGATTTTCTATCCTTTGGAAATTGAGTGGCTGAACTTAGCGAATCGAGTCTATCTAAAGCCCGAAACCATTCAGTACAATTTTCATATCTTAATGAATTACCTGACCAATCCCTTTAGTCAGGTCTTAGAGATGCCAGATTTTCGTTCATCAGCTGCAGGTTTACACCATTTTGCGGTGGTGAAAAATCTCTTCCACTTGGTTCAGCTAGTCACTTTGGTGACACTTCCAAGTTTCTATTTCTTTGTTAGAAAGATTGTGAAAAAAGGATTTCTACCTCTATATCGTAAAAGTATTCTGACTTTAGTGCTATTGCCTCTAGTCATTGGCCTTGTAGGAGTGTTAATTGGTTTTGAGCAATTCTTTACTCTTTTCCATCAGATTCTCTTTGTGGGAGATGATACCTGGCTTTTTGATCCAGCAAAGGATCCCGTTATTTGGATTTTGCCAGAGACTTTCTTTCTCCATGCCTTTTTACTTTTCTTTGCTTTGTATGAAGGAATGTTTGGTTTCCTTCTTGCTAAAGCTTCAAGGAAATAGTGGAAAAAATTCTGTATTTTTAATAAAAAACGAGAGAAGTTGCTCGACTCCCTATTTATTGTTAGGTTATCCTAAAGATAAACTTGCAAAGCAGGAGATTTTTGCAGAAAACAGTCTATTTTCTATGAAAAAATAGGCTTTTTTTCTAAAAATACCTAGTCAAGCGCTTTATTTTTTTGTATAATAGAAATAGCAAGTATAGATAAAAGAAGAGAAAAGCATGATTACACTATTTTTATCACCGAGTTGTACATCATGTCGTAAGGCAAAGGCTTGGTTAGAGACGCATAAAGTGCCCTTTCAAGAGCATAATATTATGACTAGTCCTTTAACAAGAAAAGAATTACAACATATTCTTTCCTTGACCGAAAATGGTACTGATGACATCATTTCAACTCGTTCAAAAATTTTTCAAAAATTGGATATTGATGTAGAGAGTATCTCAGTATCGGAGTTGCTTCAGTTGATTGAGCAATATCCTAGTCTTTTGCGTCGCCCAATTATTATAGATACAAAACGCATGCAGATCGGTTTTAATGAAGATGAGATTCGTGCTTTTCTCCCTCGTAGTTACCGTAAACAAGAATTGAAAGAAGCAACATTGAGAGCTGGTATAGGATAGATGAACAAACAGTATAGTTACCCACTAGATTTGTCGTGGAGCACTGAAGAACTTGCTTCAGTGCTTTCTTTTTTTAATGATGTTGAAGCTGCCTATGAAGACAAGGTAGAAGCTAAAAAACTGCTAGATTCCTACAAGAAATTTAAGTCTGTGGTTCCGAGCAAAAGCGAAGAAAAACGCTTAGGTCGCGAATTTGAGACAGCGAGCGGTTATTCCTTCTATCATGCAGTTCAATTAGCAAAAGAAAAAAGAGAAGGGAAGATTTCTCTTGGAAACTAAATTTGAATTTGCCAAACAGATTGTGCAGGAAGCTGCAGATTACATTTTGGCCCACATGCAAGAAGATTTGCAGGTCGAGCGAAAATCTTCACCTACCGACTTGGTGACGCGTTTGGATAAGGAAGTTCAGGATCTCTTGGTTGGTAGAATTTTAGCATCTTATCCAGAAGACTTGATTTGCGCGGAAGAGGGCTGTTTGCGTACGGCAGTCGGCCAGGGGAATGTTTGGGTGATTGATCCCATTGATGGTACCAATAACTTTGTCGCCCAGAAGGAAGATTTTGCCGTGATGTTGGCCTACTTTGAGAATGGGGTTGGGAAATTCGGTATCATTTATGATGTCATGAAAGGGGATTGTTACCATGGTGGTGGTGCCTTTCCTCCTTTTCGCAATAATGAGCCCTTACCGCCTTTTAAAAAGAAACCTCTTCAAGAATTTTTAGTTGCCGGTAACTCAGGTATGTTTGAAAGCAATGAGTGGGGCTTGGCGGATTTGGGTCGAGCAGCGTTGGGAGTCCGTGTCTATGGCAGTGCGGCTATTAGTTTTGCCAAGGTTTTATGTGGTCGTCTTCTGACTTATATTACCAACCTGCAACCATGGGATTACGCTGCGGCCAGTATCTTAGGGGAAAGTCTGGGTTATCGCCTTCTTACGGTATCGGGTGAGCCCGCTGATTTTAAAACGCGTCAGCCTGTCATGATGGTGCCAATCGAGATGCAAGAAGAGATTCAGTCTTATATCTACGAAAGGAAAGAAAACTAAATGCAATTTCCAGAAGGATTTGTTGAAAAATATGAAGCGATACTAGAAGATGAGGCAAGAGACTTTCTTGCCTCTTTTAAACAAGAAGCGGTTTCGGCTTTTCGGGTCAATCCCTTAAAAGAAAGTCAGTTATCGTTTGCTGATGCTATTCCCAATACACCTTGGGGGTATTATGGCAAGGTCTCAGGGAAGTCACCAGAGCACGCGACAGGTCTCGTTTATTCTCAAGAGCCTGCAGCCCAAATGGTGGCTCAGGTAGCTCAACCAAGTCCTGGTATGAAGGTCTTGGACTTGGCGGCGGCTCCAGGTGGAAAATCCACTCAACTAGCAGCTTATCTGGCTAATCAGGGAGTCCTTGTCTCCAACGAAATTTCAAGCAAGCGTGCTAAGATTTTAGTGGAAAATATGGAGCGATTTGGAGCGACAAACGTTGTTGTGACTAATGAATCTGCTGACCGATTGGCCAAGGTTTTTAAAGGTTACTTTGATGTGATTGTCCTTGATGCACCTTGCTCGGGTGAAGGGATGTTTCGTAAGCAGCCCGATGCCATGGATTATTGGAGTACCGATTATCCTAGCCAATGTGCTAGTCTTCAAAGAGAAATTTTAGAAGATGCAGTGACCATGCTTGCAGAAGGTGGCCGTTTGGTCTATTCTACCTGTACTTGGGCACCTGAAGAAAATGAAGAAATCGTCCACTGGTTACTGGATACTTATGATTTTGAACTGCTTCCAGTCGAGCATGTGAACGGTATGGTAGCAGGAATTAACCTTCCTGAAACGGCGCGGATGTATCCTCATCATTTCAAGGGAGAAGGCCAGTTTGTTGCCCACCTGCAGTTTAAGGGACAAAATCCCGCACCTAAATTCAAAGCTAGCAAAAGCAATCTCAGTCGGGAACAGCAGAACTTGTGGCATGATTTTGTTCAAAAATACTTGCGAGTCAATCTAACTGGTATCTTGCAAACTTTTGGAGACCAGCTCTATCTCTTGCCAGAGATGCTACCTAATCTAGGGAAACTCAAAATTGCCCGAAATGGGCTCCATCTGGGTACTTTTAAGAAGAAACGCTTCGAACCAAGCTTTGCTCTCGGATTAGCCTTGAAACCAAGCCAAGTAAAACAAAGTGTCGAAATCAATGATAAGGACTTTGTAAAATATGTGGCTGGTGAGACTGTTCAATTGTCTGAAGCTCGACCAAATGGTTGGTACCAAGTTCTGGTTCAAGGAAACGGATTAGGCTTTGCCAAGGTAACGGGAAATGTTTTGAAAAATTATTATCCAAAAGGACTCAGATTCAGGTGAAAAAGCTAGTCAAAGAGCCTATTCTATGTTATAGTGGAAGTATGAGTTTTTTCTGATAGTCTTTCATTATTACTTATATTATACGATGGAATTGTCCGCTCCTAAGAATGACTAGATAAAATAAAGCGGGACAATCATTGATGATAATTAGATGATCAGGACAAACGGAAGAAATCAGAACATTTATCATTATGTTCAAGGAGAATAACAGTGAAAAAAAGAAAAAAGCTCGTCATGTCTCTTGCAGCTCTTTTGATGGCAGGTTCTCTAGCAGGATGCGCTAGCTGGATTGATCGTGGAGAATCCATGACAGCCGTTGGTTCAACTGCTCTTCAGCCTCTTGTCGAAGCGGCAGCAGATGAATTTGGTTCTAGAAACATCGGAAAAACAGTCAATGTTCAAGGTGGAGGATCGGGTACAGGCCTATCTCAAGTCCAGTCTGGAGCAGTTGACATCGGGAACTCTGACGTCTTTGCAGAGGAAAAAGAAGGAATCGATGCTTCAGCTCTGGTAGACCACAAGGTTGCAGTGGCTGGTCTTGCAGTGATTGTAAACAAGGAAGTGGATGTAGAAAATCTCACAACCGAGCAACTTCGCAAAATCTTTACAGGTGAAGTGACCAACTGGAAAGAAGTTGGGGGCAAAGACCTGGCCATTTCAATCATCAACCGAGCAGCAAGTTCTGGTTCACGAGCGACGTTTGATACGGTGGTTATGAATGGCCAAGCGGCAATGCAGAGTCAAGAACAGGATTCTAACGGGATGGTCAAGTCCATTGTATCCCAAACCCCTGGAGCCATTTCTTACCTGGCTTTTGCCTATGTAGATGACTCCGTGAAAAGCATGAAACTGAATGGGTATGAACCTACATCTGAGAATGTAACGACCAACAACTGGCCTTTGTGGTCTTATGAACATATGTACACACTTGGTCAGCCAAATGAGTTAGCTGCTGAATTCCTGAATTTCGTCCTCTCAGATGAAGCCCAAAATGGAATTGTTAAGGGCATGGGCTATATCTCTATCAATGAAATGAAAGTCCAAAAGGATGCTTCAGGTACCGTTACAGCAGTAGAAGGAGGTCAATAATGAATCAAGAAGAATTATCAAAAAAATTACTCTCTCCTTCAAAGAACTCTCGCCTTGAGAAGTTTGGTAAAGGTTTGACCTTCACTTGCCTTTCTTTGATTGTTATCATTGTGGCCATGATTTTGATTTTTGTAGCCCAAAAAGGCTTATCGACCTTCTTTGTCAATGGGGTCAACATCTTTGATTTCCTTTTTGGACAAACTTGGAATCCTTCAGGGAAACAATTTGGTGCCCTTCCGATGATTTTGGGCTCCTTTATTGTGACGATTTTATCAGCCCTCATCGCAACTCCCTTCGCTATTGGTGCTGCAGTCTTTATGACAGAAGTCTCACCAAAGGGTGCAAAAATTTTGCAACCAGCCATTGAACTCCTCGTCGGTATTCCTTCAGTAGTCTATGGATTTATCGGTTTGCAAGTTGTGGTGCCTTTTGTCCGTGGCGTCTTTGGTGGAACTGGTTTTGGGATCTTGTCAGGGATTTTCGTTCTCTTTGTCATGATCCTACCAACTGTAACCTTTATGACAACAGACAGCTTGCGTGCTGTTCCTCGTCATTACCGTGAAGCTAGTTTAGCTATGGGAGCCACTCGTTGGCAAACCATCTGGCGTGTGACCTTGAAAGCAGCACGTTCAGGTATTTTCACTGCAGTGGTCTTTGGGATGGCGCGTGCCTTCGGTGAAGCCCTTGCTATTCAGATGGTTGTCGGAAACTCAGCAGTTATCCCAACCTCGTTAACAACACCAGCTGCGACCTTGACATCTGTATTGACTATGGGTATAGGAAATACCGTCATGGGAACGGTTGATAATAACGTTCTCTGGTCACTGGCCTTGGTATTGCTCTTGATGAGTTTGGCCTTTAACAGTGTGATTAAATTGATTACGAAAGAAAGAGGAAAGAAAAACTATGCACGCTAAGAAATTAGATAAACTTGCAACAGCTGTCCTCTATACCATCGCGGGTATCATCGTTGCCATCTTGGCATCCTTGATTCTCTATATCTTGGTGAGAGGGTTACCGCATATCTCTTGGTCTTTCTTGACTGGGAAATCCTCCTCTTATCAAGCAGGTGGGGGTATCGGAATTCAGCTCTACAATTCCTTCTTCCTTTTGGTCATTACCTTGATCATTTCTGTTCCGCTATCTATGGGTGCTGGTGTTTTCCTCGCTGAGTATGCCAAAAAAGGACCTGTGACTAATTTTATTCGTACCTGTATTGAGATTTTGTCTTCTCTACCATCAGTCGTTGTGGGTCTCTTTGGTTACTTGATCTTTGTAGTCCAGTTTGAGTATGGATTTTCAATCATTTCAGGTGCCTTGGCCTTGACAGTCTTTAACCTTCCTCAGATGACTCGAAATGTTGAGGACAGTTTAAAACACGTTCACCATACACAACGTGAGGCTGGTCTGGCCCTTGGAATTTCTCGTTGGGAGACTGTGGTCCATGTCGTCATTCCAGAAGCCCTTCCAGGTATCGTAACGGGTGTTGTCTTGGCATCTGGCCGTATCTTTGGTGAGGCCGCCGCTCTTATCTATACGGCAGGACAATCCGCTCCAGCCCTTGACTGGTCTAACTGGAATGTCCTCAGTGTTACCAGCCCTATCTCAATCTTCCGACAAGCAGAAACCCTAGCTGTCCACATCTGGAAGGTCAACAGTGAAGGAACCATTCCTGATGCTACCATTGTATCTGCTGGTTCTGCCGCCGTGCTCCTCATCTTTATCTTGATTTTTAACTTTGGAGCTCGCAAACTCGGAAGCTATTTACACAAGAAATTAACCGCTGCCTAAAGGAGAAGCCATGTCAAAATATAACTGGGATGAAAAGCATATCATCACTTTCCCTGAAGAAAAAGTGGCCCTCTCTACTAAGGATTTACATGTTTACTATGGTAAAAATGAATCCATCAAGGGCATCGATATGCAATTTGAAAAAAATAAAATTACAGCCTTGATTGGTCCTTCTGGATCTGGGAAATCTACCTATCTTCGCAGTCTCAATCGGATGAATGATACCATTGATATTGCCAAGGTCACAGGTCAAATCCTCTACCGAGGGATTGACGTCAACCGTCCAGAAATCAATGTCTATGAGATGCGCAAGCATATCGGAATGGTCTTCCAACGTCCAAATCCATTTGCTAAGTCTATTTACCGCAACATCACTTTTGCTCATGAACGTGCAGGTGTTAAGGACAAGAAAGTACTTGATGAAATTGTAGAAACCTCTCTAAGACAGGCTGCCCTTTGGGATCAGGTCAAAGATGACCTTCACAAATCAGCCTTGATGCTTTCTGGAGGTCAGCAGCAACGTCTCTGTATCGCTCGTGCCATCTCTGTCAAGCCAGATATCCTCTTGATGGATGAACCTGCTTCAGCCTTGGATCCGATTGCGACAGCCCAGCTGGAAGAAACCATGTTGGAATTGAAGAAGGACTTTACCATCATCATCGTTACCCACAGTATGCAACAGGCTGCGCGTGCAAGTGACTACACAGGATTTTTCTACTTGGGTGATTTGATTGAGTACGATAAGACATCCAATATTTTCCAAAATGCTAAGTTACAGTCAACCAATGACTATGTAACGGGACACTTTGGTTAGAAAGGAAACGGTATGTCAGAAGCGATTTTACAGGTGTCAGACCTGTCCGTTTATTACAATAAAAAGAAGGCCTTGAATAGTGTTTCCCTTTCTTTCCAACCTAAGGAAATAACGGCCTTGATTGGTCCTTCTGGATCAGGAAAGTCCACCCTGCTCAAAGCCATCAACCGCATGGGCGATCTAAATCCTGAGGTGACAACAACTGGATCAGTGGTCTATAATGGTCACAATATCTACAGCCCCCGTACCGATACGGTTGAATTGCGTAAGGAAATTGGTATGGTCTTTCAACAGCCCAATCCCTTCCCTATGTCTATCTACGAAAATGTTGTCTATGGCCTACGTATCAATGGGGTTAAGGATAAACATGTTTTGGATGAAGCAGTAGAAAAAGCCTTGCAACGTGCTTCTATCTGGGATGAAGTAAAGGATCGTTTGCATGATTCGGCCATTGGTCTCTCTGGTGGACAACAACAACGTGTTTGTGTTGCTCGTGTCCTAGCAACCAGTCCCAAAATTATCCTCTTAGATGAACCAACTTCAGCTTTGGATCCTATTTCTGCAGGTAAGATTGAGGAAACCTTGTATGGTCTGAAAGATAAATACACCATGCTCTTGGTAACGCGTTCGATGCAACAAGCCTCACGTATCTCTGATAAAACAGGATTTTTCCTAGATGGGGATTTGATCGAGTTTAATGATACGAAGAAGATGTTCCTAGAGCCACAAAACAAGGAAACAGAAGATTATATTACAGGAAAATTTGGATAAGGAGTTGAATGATGTTACGATCTCAATTTGAAGAAGATTTGGAGAAATTGCACAACCAGTTCTATGCTATGGGACAAGAAGTGCTCTCACAGATCAATCGTACAGTGCGTGCCTTTGTTACGCATGACCGTGATTTGGCAAAAGAAGTCATCGAAGACGATGCAGAAGTAAATGAATATGAAGTGAAGTTGGAAAAGAAATCATTTGAAATGATCGCCCTCCAACAACCTGTTTCGCAAGACCTTCGTACCGTCTTGACCGTTCTCAAGGCAGTGTCAGACGTGGAACGCATGGGAGATCATGCAGTGTCTATCGCTGAGGCGACCATTCGTATGAAGGGGGAGCAACGTATCCCTTCTGTTGAAGAAGAAATCAAAAAGATGGGACGCGACGTGAAAAATTTCGTCGAAGCAGCCCTAGATCTCTATCTCAACGGTTCTGTGGATCAAGCCTACGAAGTAGCGGCGATGGATGAAAAAATCAACCATTACTTTGATAGCATCCGAGATTTGGCAACAGAAGAAATTAGGAAAAATCCTGAAGCTATAGTTACAGGCCGTGATTACTTCCAAGTCATTTCTTTCTTGGAACGTATTGGAGACTACGCAAAAAATATCTGTGAATGGGTTGTTTACTTTGAAACAGGTAAGATTGTCGAATTATAAGAAACGGTTTAAATATACAGAAGAAAAGGCTGATTAAAATAAATCAGTCTTCTTTTTTATGAAAAGAATTGTTTTACAATCAAAATCTCTAAAAGGGTTGACAACTATTTTTAAAAGAGTTATAATTATTCAGAATTAACAGAAAGGTCGTTTATTTATGAAGTTTAAGAAATGGATATTAGTTGTGTGTAGTATGCTTGCCAGCATGATTTTAGTAGCTTGCCAGTCAGGAACGGATAGTTCCCAGTCTGCTGTGGATGCTATCAAACAAAAAGGGAAGCTAGTTGTGGCGACTAGCCCAGACTATGCGCCGTTTGAATTCCAAGCCTTGGTAGATGGTAAAAACCAAGTGGTTGGTGCAGATATTGATATGGCTCAAGCAATTGCAGACGAGCTTGGGGTTAAACTTGAAATCTCTAGCATGAGTTTTGACAATGTCTTGACCAGTCTTCAAACTGGAAAGGCTGACTTGGCCATAGCAGGAATTAGTGCTACAGATGAGAGAAAGGAAGTCTTTGACTTTTCAATCCCTTACTATGAAAATAAGATGAGTTTCTTGGTTAGAAAAGCCGATTTAGACAAATACAAGGATCTTACAAGCCTCGCAAGTGCCAATATCGCAGCTCAAAAGGGAACTGTGCCAGAAACCATGGTCAAGGAACAATTGCCAAATGCCCAGTTGACATCCTTGACCAATATGGGGGAAGCCGTCAATGAATTGCAGGCTGGAAAAGTGGATGCTGTTCATCTGGATGAACCAGTTGCTCTTAGCTACGCAGGTAAAAACTCAGATCTTGTCGTTGCATCTGTTAACTTGACGATGAAAGATGGCGAAGCCAATGCCGTTGCTATCAAGAAGGATCAGTCAGACTTGAAAGCAGTAGTAGATAAGGTTATCCAAAAACTGAAAGATGACGGAACCTATCAAAACTATCTTGAAAAGGCAGCGAAACTAACAGAAGTTGAACAATAAGAAAAAGCAGAGTTGGACTTTAATCCAATTCTGCTTTTATGTATTCTAATAGCTCTTCTAGATTTTCAAGAGTGACTTTGGCGAACTGATAAGGACAGGCGTCCAAATAAGCCTTCTCAAAAAAGTCTAATTTGAGTGAGCTGTGTTTCAAACTGGCAATCTTAGGATAGTGTCTCAAATCAAGCAAAAGACCATCGTGTAGAGGATAGTGGGGCAAGGGACAGGTGTTTTCTTCAAGCACTTTCTTTATCTGAGCCTGATAGTTCTCTTGAAGGGTCAATCTAGCCAGTCGATTTTTTTCAAATAACTGACTATCGATGTAAAGAGAAAGAGCCTTTTGCATGATGAGATTGCTGTCATAGTCCAGGATATTTTTATAGGAAACAAAGGCCTCTTTTAGGGCATTTGGGAGAATGAGAGCGGTAATACGAAGGGCTGGAAAGAGACTGGTTGAGAAGGATTTGATATAAATGACCCGATCCTCAGTATCTAGATAGTGGAAGGTTTGTCCCTTTTTAGAGTCTAGGTCACCTAGATAATCATCCTCGACGATATATACACCATACTGGTTTGCTAGATCCAGAATGGCCCTTTTTTCCTGATCAGAATAGGAATGACCTAGGGGATAGTGGAAGCGAGGGATGGTATAGAAAAACTTGATTTTCCCAGATTTAAACTGTTCTTCCAGTTCTTCAAGGTCAATGCCATCAATTCGGCGTTCAATGGTCAGGTAGGCTAATCCCTGAGCGACCAAGAGGCGGTTCATCCGGTGGTAGGTCGGCTGTTCGACCAAAATCTCAGCTCCCTCGCTCGGAAAGTTAATCTGAGAAAGGATAAAAAGAGCTTGCTGGGTGCCAGAAGTTAGAACCAATTGGTCGGGTTTGCAGTAGAGGGCTTGGTCAAAGAGGAGTTGATGGACAGATTGTCTCAGTTCCTCAAGGCCTTCTTGGTTGTCATAGTAGTTGAATAGGTAGTTTTCTCGGCCTATCAGGGTTTCGTTGACACAGAGTCGGAAGTCGTCATAGGCACTGGCATGTTCGTCAGTGACTTCGATTTCCAAGTCTTGGTGCTGTCCTTGTTCCAGAACATAGTAGCCACTTTGGGGTTTGGCATAGAGGTATTGTTCATGGCGTAATTCCAGCAGGGCTCGTTGGATAGTGTCCTTGCTACAGTGGAAGTCTTGGCTCAGTTGACGGATAGAGGGAAGCCGGCTACCTGTTGGGAATTTTCCTGATTCGATACCCTTTTTTAGAAAGGAAACGACTGCTTGGTATTTACTTTCTTTCTTCATTCCAGACCTCCGTTGATTTTGTTACATTGTACCTTTTTTTTGCCTCCTTTGCAATGGGAAAAGCATTTCTCCCTTTCACAACTAGGAGCAAATGTGGTATACTTAGAAAGTATGATGATTCAATGAAAAGAAGATAAGAAAGAGAATGGATAGAAAAGTGCAGGAACCGGTAAAATTATTTCAATACAATACTCTAGGTGCCCTAATGGCAGGTCTCTATGGTGGAACCATGACAGTGGGAGAATTGCTGGAACATGGTGACCTTGGTTTGGGAACCCTTGATTCGATTGATGGGGAGTTAATTGTCCTTGATGGCAAGGCTTATCAAGCAAAGGGATCTGGTCAAACGCCTGAAATCGTTGAAGTGGCAGCGGATGCTCTAATTCCCTATGCAGCAGTAGTTCCTCATCAGGCAGAAGTGATTTTTCGTCAGCGCTTTGAAATGACGGACAAGGAATTGGAAAAGCGAATTGAGTCCTACTATGATGGGGAAAACCTTTTTCGTTCCATCAAGATTCATGGCGAATTTTCACAAATGCACGTGCGGATGATTCCTAAATCCACACCTGATACCAAATTTGCTGATGTAGCGACTCACCAACCTGAATATAGCCGTGAAAATGTATCGGGAACCATTGTTGGATTTTGGACACCAGAGATTTTCCATGGAGTGAGTGTTGCAGGCTACCATTTGCATTTTATCTCAGATGATTTGACCTTTGGTGGGCATGTGATGGACTTTGTTATAAAAGAAGGAATGATTGAGGTTGGGGCAGTCGACCAGTTGGACCAACGTTTTCCAGTCCAAGATCGCCAGTATTTATTCGCCAAATTTAACGTTGACGAGATGAAGAAAGATATTGATAAGTCAGAATAGGAGAAAAAGATGACAGTACATATTATCCTTACCATGATCGCTTTGGTTCTCATTCTAGTAAGTGGAACTTGGTATGCCAAAAAACGGTTTAAAATCTCTCTTGCAGTGATGGGCTTGGGGGCAATCGCATTTTTTGTTTCTTCTCAAGTGTTAGAGAAGATGGTTCATCTTCTGATACTCCATCCGCAAAAAGATGGAACCATTCCGCTTATGCAGGAGCAGCCTTTCTTATACGTCCTTTATGGGATCGCTATGGCAGCCCTCTTTGAAGAGACGGCTCGTCTTATCTTTTTTAAATGGTTGGAGAAAAAGAGAAAGCTAGAAGATCGAGATGCTTTGGCTTATGGTTTGGGACATGGGGGCTTAGAAATGCTCTATCTCGGAATGGGAAGCTTGATCAGTCTTTTGATTCTCTTTTCACTCATCCAGTCTTCAAATACTGATGTAGCTAATCTCCTTCCAAAGTCTACACTCGAAACGGTTCAGTCTCTTTCTGTATGGCAGGTTTATTTACTAGGAGTTGAACGTGTGCTTGCTCTGGTTCTCCAAATTGGTCTTTCCATCTGGGTCTATCAAAGTGTCCGTCAAAAGAAATGGATCTACCTCCTTGCTGCCTATGGTTTGCATGCCTTGTTTGACTTGGCTCCAGCCTTATCTCAAGTGGGATGGATTGCAAATCCGCTTCTAGTTGAGTTTGTTCTTCTCGTAGAACTTTTAGTCTTTATCTGGCTGACAAAATCTACATTTTGGAAAAAATCATAAAAAGAGGGGTGACCTCTTTTTTTATGTAAAGATAAAACAAGCTCTTTTTATGGTCGTCAAATGTCTCTAAAAATGGTATAATGGAATGAATTTTGAAAAAGGAAGAGTGACATGTCAGTAAAAGAAAAAATGCTTGAAATCCTAGAAGGAATCGATATTCGTTTTAAGGAACCCTTGAAGACCTATACCTATACCAAGGTAGGAGGTCGAGCGGATTATTTAGTTTTGCCACGCAATCGCTATGAGATGGCCCGTGTCGTCCAATTTGCCAATCAAGAGAATATTCCTTGGATGGTGCTAGGAAATGCCAGCAATATCATCGTTCGTGAAGGTGGAATCCGTGGTTTTGTCATCTTGTGCGATAAGCTCAATAACGTTTCGGTTGATGGCTATACCATCGAAGCAGAAGCTGGGGCAAACTTGATCGAAACGACACGTATTGCCCTTCGTCATAGTTTGACTGGTTTTGAGTTTGCTTGTGGGATTCCAGGGAGCGTCGGTGGAGCTGTCTTTATGAATGCGGGTGCCTATGGAGGAGAGATTGCTCATATCTTGCAGTCTTGTCAAATTTTGACTAAGGAAGGGGAAATCGAGACCTTGTCAGTCAAGGACTTGGCTTTTGGCTACCGTCATTCAGCTATTCAGGATTCTGGGGCTGTTGTTTTGTCAGCTAAATTTGCCCTAGCTCCTGGAAATCACCAGGTCATCAAGCAAGAGATGGACCGCTTGACGCACCTACGTGAACTCAAACAACCTCTAGAATACCCATCTTGTGGTTCAGTCTTTAAGCGTCCAGTTGGGCATTTTGCAGGTCAGTTGATCTCAGAGGCTGGATTGAAAGGCTATCGTATCGGTGGTGTGGAAGTATCTGAAAAGCATGCCGGTTTCATGATCAATGTTGCTGACGGAACGGCCAAAGACTACGAAGACTTGATCCAATCTGTTATCGAAAAAGTCAAGGAACACTCAGGTGTCACTCTTGAAAGAGAAGTCCGAATCTTGGGTGAGAAGGAATAAGGTTAGGGTAGAAAAGTTGCTGCTATAATCATTATAAAGGGGGTGAAAGCCTATCGTTAGTGAAGATGTATGTAGGCAGTTCAATCTCCTACACGAGGTAGTAGCGGCCTGACAGAGCCCTGATCTGTTAATTTATGAAAAAGAAGGAATTTATGACAATTGAAAAAACCAATTATTGAATTCAAAAACGTCTCTAAAGTTTTTGAAGACAGCAACACCAAGGTTCTCAAAGACATCAA